>NZ_QETJ01000008.1:0-97506 GCF_003105095.1 Pseudomonas sp. NDM
AGGCTCGCTCCCACATTTGATACGCGTTCCCCTGTGGGAGCGAGCCTGCTCGCGAAGGCGGATTCAAATTCAATCGATAACTCCTGACGGGTTGGAAGGCCCTCCATATCCCCGCGACTCTGCACCGCGCGACTGCCAATCCAGTTCGCCCGCTGCACCGCCTCGGCAAAACTTTGATGCTCGAGAAGGGCGCTGATCATCCCCACCGCAAAGCCATCTCCGGCACCCACCGTATCGACCACGTTGGTCACCGGCACGCCAGCGACAAAACCCTGATCCAGCTGCGTGCGGTAGTAAGCGCCTTCAGGCCCGAGCTTGATCGCCACCGCTTCCGCACCTTGATCAAGATAAAACGCAGCGATGTCCGCCGGGTCGTCAAAACCGGTGAGCAAACGTCCTTCGCTCAAACCCGGCAGCACCCAATGAGCAAGGGCGGCGAGGCGGTTGATCTCGCGGATCATCTCGCCCTCGCTGGCCCAAAGGCTCGGGCGCAGGTTCGGATCGAACGACACACTGCGTCCGGCGTTGCGCATGCAGGTCATCAGTTCAACGGACATGTCCCGCGCCGAAGCCGACAGCGCCGGCGGAATGCCGGTGGCGTGCAGATGGCGGGCGCTGAGCAGGTTGTCGGTGATGGAGCGCGGCGACAGATGGCTGGCCGCGGAGCCACGGCGGAAATACTCGACTTGCGGGTCGCTGCCATCGTCATTGCGCGATTTGAACTGGAACCCGGTCGGATGGGTTTTATCGACTTCAACGTGGCTGCAATCCAGACCTTCCTTGATCAGCGTCTCGACCACAAAGCGCCCGAGTGAATCATTACCGACGCGGCTCAGCCACGCGACATTGAAACCCAGCCGCGACAAGCCGATCGCGACATTGCTGTCGGCCCCGGCAATACGTTTATGAAACTGCTCGACCTTCGCCAGATCACCGGTCTGCTCGGCAACCAGCATCGCCATGGTTTCACCGAAAGAAAGAATATCGATCTCAGACATGAGCTGGCTCCAGGCGCGATTGCCCCAGGCGGGCGAGGGCGGCGACGTGTTCGCGGGTCAGTTGCACCAGGTCATCGCCTTGCAACGGGTATTCGGCGGCGCGCATAACGCCTTGGTCCATGTGCCGCAGCAGTTGTTCCCACAGATGCAGGTCGCTGATGGCTGGCGGTACGGCGACCAGTTTGCCGTCGGCTCGGCGCGCAACGGCCTTGCAATGCACATAACCGACATGTCGCCCCAGCGCGCGGGCGGCACTGGCGGCGGACTGGTCCTGCCAATGCCAGTTGCCAATGTCGAAGGTCATTTTGATCGGCAGGTGGTGCTGTTCGACGGCGGCGAAGAAACGCTGAAACGGCTCGATGCGCCCGCCATGCAAGGTCTGGTCGTTCTCTACCAGCAATTGCACCGGGCTTTGCTGGAGTCGCTCGGCCAGTGCCTGCAAATCAGAGTTGTCGGTGAAGTAGCCGAGCGACACTTTCAGCCATTTCGACCCGAACGCCTGGGCCTGATGCAGCGCAGTAATCAATTCGGGATTCGGCTGCGCTTGCCCTGCGAGCCACAGTTCGGTGGGCGAGGAATAAATGCTTTGCAGGCCTTGCGCTTGCGTGGCCTGGGCCAGTTGCGCCGGATCCTCACGGGTCAACAGCTCTTCACGCCACTCGATGCGATTGGCCCCGGCCGCCGCGAGAATATCGATGAAGGAATCCTGGCCACGCTGGCGCACAAGGTCGGCACCGTAGCTGGACAGACTGATGGAAACGGCTGGTTTGTTCATTGTTATTGACCTCTGAAACCGGTTTCATTTTTGTTCAAAAAAATATCGGGTGTTTATGTGTTGTTCTCTCGGGTGCTATCGCGAGCAGGCTCACTGCTTTATTTGCAATGCGCTCTCCTGTAGGAGTGATCCTGCTCGCGATAGCGTCAGCTCAAACACCACAAATCCCCAGAGTAGACCCCCGCTCAATCAGCACCGGCGCAAAATCCATCACCCGCGCCACCTCGTTATCCCCGCGCAGGCGCCTGAGCAGACACTCAAACGCCCACGCACCAATCTCTTGCGTCGGCTGCGCCAGCGCAGTAATCCCGCTGCCCACCAACGGATACCAATCCAGATCATCCAGGGCGATAAGCCCCACATCCTCGAACAACCGGCAACCGATTTGGCGTAACGCCGTCGTCGCGGCTAACGCTGCCACACCATTGGCGCAAAACAGTGCTTTCGGCCCTGCATTGGTCGTGTTCATGAACTGCTGAAGTTGGCTCGCCAGACCATCACCGGTTTCAACAACTGCCCCGGTTAACCCCGAGCGCTGCGCGATCTGTGCCTGGAAACTGCTGACCCGTTCGATCCGCGAACTGGTGCCATCAAACGGTTCGGTGATTAATAAAACATCGCGATACCCTCGCTGCCCGAGGTGCGCGAGCGCCATCTCCACCGCTTGCGGGTTATTCAGCCCGACCATGTCGCTGTCGAGGCCGTCCACCTTGCGATCCACCAGCACCAGCGGCATCTCGCGGCGCAGTTCGTGCAATTCGTCACGGTGGTGGCCAAGCGTGTTCACGATCAGCCCTTCTATGTTGTACGAGCGCAACAGCGCCAGATGCTGGCGCTCCTGCTCGTCATCGCGGTCGGTGTTGCACACCACCAGGCTGTAACCGTGCGCACGGCAGGCGGTTTCCACCCCGTGCATCACGGCAATTGAATAAGGGTTACGGATATCGGCGACGAGCATGCCGATCAGGCGCGTGCGCCCGCGCTTGAGCCCACGGGCCATCTGGTTCGGGCGGTAGCCAAGTTCGCTGATGGCCTGCTCGATGCGCAGGGCGATTGCTTCGGAGAGCAGGGCGCGGTCATCACCGATGAAGCGCGATACGCTGGCCTTGGACACGCCCGCGCGTTCGGCGACATCGAGCATGGTGACGCGGCTGCGCTGGGCGGCGGAAAAGTCGTGCACGGTCTTAAACCTTGTTATTGGATTTATAGGCCCAAGGCGGAAAGATGCCCTGAAACCGGTTTCAGGAAACACCAGAAACAAATAGGGCGTCAAGTGAATGATCGTGAGATTGCCCGCTGATACCGACGGGCGGGCGCTGCCTACCCGAATAATCCGGCAGCGATGTTGATCGAAAAACCCAGAATCGCAGTGTTGAACACAAAGCCGATCAGGGACTGCGCCAGTACGATTTTGCGGATGCCCCGCGTCGCTACGCCCACATCCGACGTTTGGACCGCGACGCCGACAGTGAACGAGAAGTACAGAAAATCCCAATAATTGGGGGTGGTCAGACCCTCGGCGAAACGCAGGGCGGGCTCCTTACCGTCCCAGGTGTAAAACAGCCTGGCGTAGTGCACACAGAAAATCACCCCGATCAGCAGCCATGAACCAATTACCGTGAGTGCTGTGAACGCGTAATGGAGCAGTTTGTGGGTGCTATCCAGATCCTTGCTGCCGGCCAGTTCGAAGGTGATGGTGGCCAGACTCGCCAGCGCGGCAATGCACACCACGAACAACACCAGGCCGGCGTTTTCGTCTTCGACTTCAGCGATGCGTTTGACGTCCGGGGCCTTGGCGCTCACGGTCAGCCAGAACATCAGGATCAGGTAAGTCCATACACCGGCGTTCCAGCCGATGAGGATTTTGCTGACGATCGAATCGGCGGGGAACAGCAGGCCGGTGGCGAGTCCGAGCAGAGCGGCGGCGGAGAGGCGAGGGTGGGTGCGGGCGAGGAAGCGCATGGAGACTCACGTTGGAGAATGGTCTCTGCACCATAGCGTACGCAACCCTGATTTTGTAGGAGCTGCCGATGGCTCGGGCCGCGATCGGACGATCTTTTGGTTTTAGCTTTTCAAAATCAAAAGATCGCAGCCTCGTTGCACTCGACAGCTCCTACATTTGGATCAGTGGGGTTTGGTGAATCGTTGTACGAGTTTCATCACTACGACGAAGAATACGGGTACGAAGATCACCGCCAGCGTCGCAGTAATCATCCCGCCGATCACGCCAGTGCCGATCGCCTGCTGGCTGGCCGAACTGGCACCCGTGGCAATCGCCAACGGCACCACGCCAAGAATGAACGCCAGCGACGTCATCACGATCGGTCGCAGACGCAGACGCGCTGCCTGCAACGTCGCATCGATCAGGTCATGACCTTCGTCATACAGGCTCTTGGCGAACTCGATGATCAGGATCGCGTTCTTCGCCGACAGACCGATGATCGTGATCAAACCAACTTTGAAGAACACATCATTAGGCATCCCACGCAACGTCACAGCCAACACCGCACCGAGAACACCCAGCGGCACGACCAGCAACACCGAGGTTGGAATCGACCAGCTCTCATACAGCGCCGCCAGACACAGGAACACCACCAGCAACGACAACCCGAGCAGGATCGGCGCCTGATTGCCGGACAAGCGTTCCTGCAACGACAGGCCGGTCCATTCCTGGCCCAGACCTTTCGGCCCTTGCGCCACCAGCCGTTCGATTTCCGCCATGGCCTCACCGGTACTGTGCCCCGCTGACGGTTCGCCGGAAATAGCAATGGCCGGGTAACCGTTGTAGCGGGTCAGCTGCGCCGGGCCTTGAATCCAGTTGGCCTGGACGAACGCCGACAGCGGCACCATGCTCCCGGCGTTGTTGCGCACGTGCATTTTCAGCAAATCATCCACCTGACTGCGCTGATCACCTTCAGCTTGCACCACCACCCGCTGCATGCGGCCCTGATTGGGGAAATCGTTGATGTAGCTGGACCCCACTGCGGTGGATAACACGTTACCAATGTCGGCAAACGAAACGCCCAGGGCATTCGCCTGTTTACGGTCGACGATCAGCTGCACTTGCGGCGCTTCCGCCAGTGCGCTTTCCCGGACGTTCATCAATAACGGACTTTTCTCGGCCGCGGCGAGCAGTTCCGTACGCGCCTGCATCAACGTCGCATGCCCGAGCCCACCACGATCCTGCAAGCGGAACTCGAAACCGCTGGACGTGCCGAGCCCATCCACCGGCGGCGGCAGTACTGAGAACGCCATGGCGTCCTTGATCTGGCTGAGGGCAGCGTTCGCGCGGTCAGCGATCGAACTGGCGGCATCGTCACTGCCGCGTTCCGACCAATCCTTGAGGGTCGAAAACGCCAGCGCTGCGTTCTGTCCGCTACCGGAGAAGCTGAAACCGAGAATCACCACACTGTCACTGATCCCCGGCTCACCCGCGTTGTGCGCTTCGAGCTGTTCGGCCACTTGCACCGTGCGGTTCTTCGTCGCCCCCGGTGGCAGTTGGATATCGGTAATGGTGTAGCCCTGATCCTCGGTCGGCAGAAAAGAGGAGGGCAGGCGCGCAAAACATATCCCGAGCCCGATCAGCAGGACGACGTAGATCAACAGGTAGCGACCGGTGCGCTTCAGCGCATAGCCGACCCAGCCCTGATAGCGATCGGTCAATTGCTCGAAACGACGATTGAACCAGCCAAAGAAGCCCGATTTCTCGTGATGTTCGCCCTTGGCAACAGGCTTGAGCAAGGTCGCGCACAACGCCGGCGTCAGCGTCAGGGCGAGGAACGCCGAGAACAGGATCGAGGTGGCCATCGATAGCGAGAACTGCTGGTAGATGACCCCGACCGACCCTTGCATGAACGCCATCGGAATAAACACTGCGACCAACACCAGAGTAATGCCGATGATCGCCCCGGTGATCTGCGTCATGGCCTTGCGCGTGGCTTCCTTGGGTGACAAGCCCTCGGTGGCCATGATCCGTTCGACGTTTTCCACCACGACGATGGCATCGTCGACCAGAATGCCGATGGCCAGCACCATACCGAACATGGTCAGCACGTTGATCGAGAACCCCAGCGCCAGCATGGTCGCGAACGTGCCCATCAGCGCCACCGGCACCACCAGCGTCGGGATCAGCGTGTAGCGCACGTTCTGCAGGAACAGGAACATCACCGCAAACACCAGCAGCATCGCTTCGCCGAGGGTATAGATCACTTTGGTGATCGAGACCTTGACGAAGGGCGAAGTATCGTAAGGAATCTTGTATTCCACGCCGACCGGGAAGTAGCGCGCCAGCTCGTCCATCTTCGCCCGCACCAGCGTCGCGGTGTTCAGCGCGTTGGCACCTGGTGACAGTTGCACGCCGACGGCGGTGGACGGTTTACCGTTCAGGCGTGTGCCGAACTGGTATTCCTGACTGCCGATCTCCACCCGCGCGACGTCACCGATGCGCACCGTGGAGCCATCGCGATTGGCCTTGAGCACGATGTCGGCGAATTCCTGGGGTGTCGACAATTGCCCTTTGACCAGAATCGTCGCGGTGATTTCCTGCGTTGAAGGTGACGGCAGATCACCGATGCTGCCGGCGGACACCTGGGCATTCTGCGCCACGATGGCTGCGTTGACGTCTGCCGGTGTCAGATTGAACGCGATCAGCTTCTGCGGATCGATCCAGATGCGCATGGCCCGTTCGGCGCCGTACAGCTGGGCCTTGCCGACACCGTCCAGACGCTTGATCTCATTCATCACGTTGCGCGCCAGGTAATCGCTGAGCGCGACGTCATCGAGCTTACCGTCGCTGGAGGTCAGGGTGATCAGCAACAGAAAACCGGAAGAAACCTTCTCCACCTGCAGACCTTGCTGGTTGACCGCTTGCGGTAGACGCGACTCGACAACCTTCAGACGGTTTTGCACGTCGACCTGCGCCAGCTCGGGGTTGGTGCCCGGCTGAAAGGTTGCCTTGATCGTCGCACTGCCAAGGCTGCTCTGCGATTCGAAATAGAGCAGGTGATCGGCACCGTTAAGCTCTTCCTCGATCAGGCTGACCACGCTTTCATCGACGGTTTGCGCCGAGGCGCCTGGGTAGACGGCGTAGATTTCGATCTGCGGCGGCGCGACGTCGGGGTATTGCGCCACCGGCAACTGTGGGATGGCCAGCGCACCGGCCAACAGGATGAACAACGCGACCACCCAGGCGAATACCGGGCGGTCGATAAAGAACTGCGGCATAGAAAAGCGTCCTGCTTACTGACCAGGGGTCTGGGCAAGTGGAAGAGGGGTTTCGTCGATCTGTACTTTTTCCCCGGGACGGGCGTGTTGCAGGCCTTCGATGACAATACGGTCGCCGGGCTTGAGGCCGCCGGTGACGATCCAGCGATTGTTCTGCACCGCACCCAGTTGCACCGGTTGCTCGGCAACGCGCATCTGTTCGTCGACGGTCAGCACTTGGGCAATGCCGGCGCTGTCACGCTGCACCGCGCGTTGCGGCACGGTGATGCCGTTCTGGATGGTCGCCTGTTCAAGGCGTACCCGGATGAAGCTGCCCGGCAGCAGGTCGAGATCGGGGTTGGGGAATTCGCTGCGCAGGATGATCTGACCAGTGCCCGGATCGACTGTGATGTCGCTGAATAACAGTTTGCCGGGCAGCGGGTACAGGCTGCCGTCATCTTGAATCAGTGTGGCCTTGACCTGATCCTGACCGACTTCCTGCAACTGCCCGGAACGGAATGCGCGACGCAGTTCGTTGAGCTCGCGGGTCGACTGGGTCAGGTCGGCGTGGATCGGGTTGAGTTGCTGAATCAGCGCCAGCGGCGTGGTTTCGTTCTGCCCGACCAGCGCACCTTCGGTGACCAGCGCGCGGCCGATACGCCCGGAAATCGGCGCGGTGACAGTGGCGTAGCCGAGGTTCAGTTTCGCCCGTTCAAGCGCTGCCTTGCTGGCCGCGACATCAGCTGCCGTTTGCCGGGCAGCGGCGCGGGCGTTGTCGTAGTCCTGACCGCTGATGGCCTTGTCTTCGATCAATTGCCCGTAGCGTTGTTCTTGCAATCTGGCCTGAAAGGCATTGGCCTCGGCTTTGCGCAGTGCGGCTTCGGCACTGTCGAGATCGGCCTTGAACGGCGCCGGGTCGATGCGGAACAGCACATCACCCTTTTTCACGTCGCTGCCTTCGCGATAAGTGCGCTGCAACACCACGCCGGCCACTCGCGCACGCACTTCGGCAATCCGTGGCGCGGCGATGCGCCCGCTCAATTCGCTGCTGATCGATAGTGGCTGGGTTTTGATGGTCTCGATGCGTACCGTGGCTGGTGGCGCTTGCTCTTCGGCATTCGAGGACGAATCACAAGCGCTCAGCGTCAGCGCCAATGCGATCAGGCCGAGCCCGGCCAGCAGTTTTCCAGACATGTACAACCCCCAATATTGAAGGCCGCATCCTACGGCCAGACGGGGAGGTTAGCGGTGAAGCTTTGTAGTTGCTGTGTGAAATTGTGTAAGGGTTTTGCTCAGTGGCGGTTGAGGGCGTATATCCTGCAGGCCTTGAAATTTATTGCGACAGTTCGATCGCTTTCGCACATTTCAATGTGCGAGCGAATGAGCCCTGACTGTCGCCCCAGCATTTTTCTGGAACACCCCATGCCCAACATCCTCCTGGTCGAAGACGACACCGCCCTCGCCGAACTGATTTCCAGCTACCTGGAACGCAACGGTTATTCCGTCAGCGTCATTGGCCGTGGCGACCATGTGCGCGAGCGGGCGCGGATCAGTCCGCCGGATCTGGTGATCCTCGACCTCATGCTGCCGGGCCTCGATGGCCTGCAAGTCTGCCGTTTGTTGCGCGCCGATTCGGCGACGCTGCCAATCCTCATGCTCACGGCCCGCGATGACAGTCATGATCAGGTGCTGGGCCTGGAGATGGGCGCTGACGACTACGTGACCAAACCCTGCGAGCCCCGGGTGCTGCTGGCGCGGGTGCGTACGTTGCTGCGACGCAGCAGCCTCGGCGAACCGCTGGCGGTCAATGACCGGATCATAATGGGCAATCTGTGCATTGACCTGTCCGAACGCACCGTGACCTGGCGCGATCAAGCGGTCGAACTGTCCAGCGGCGAATACAATTTGCTGGTGGTGCTGGCGCGGCACGCCGGCGAAGTGCTGAGTCGCGATCAGATTCTGCAGCGACTGCGCGGTATCGAATTCAACGGCACCGACCGCTCGGTGGACGTGGCAATTTCCAAGCTGCGGCGCAAATTCGATGATCACGCCGGCGAGGCGCGCAAGATCAAGACCGTGTGGGGCAAGGGCTATCTGTTCAGCCGCTCGGAATGGGAATGCTGAACTGATGTTTCGCATCCTGTTTCGCCTGTATCTGGTGACGATCGTCTCCTATAGCGCGGCGATCTATCTGGTGCCGGATCTGGTGGTGATGGTTTTTCGGGATCGCTTCGTCACCTACAACCTGGAGTTCTCCCGAGGCCTGCAATCACTGATCACCCGTCAGTTTCATGCCGCGCCGCAAGAACAGTGGCCGGCGATTGCTGCGTCGATGGACAAGGAGTTCCAGCCTTTGCACATCGTCCTGACGCCAATCGACGACCCGGTATTCACGCCCATTGAGCAGGAACGATTACACCGTGGTGAAAACGTTGTGCGTATCGGCGACTGGGGCTGGCGGACGCTGGCGGTCACTCCGCTGAATGCGGACATGGCCGTGCGCATGGTCGTGCCGCCGGATCCGGTCGACGTTGACCTGTTGTACTGGAGCATCAACGTGCTGATCGGCGCGATGTTGCTCGGCTGCCTGCTGCTTTGGCTGCGCCCGCACTGGCGCGATCTGGAACGCTTGAAAGGCACCGCTGAGCGCTTCGGCAAAGGCCATTTGAGCGAACGGACCAAAATCGCGCCCAGTTCGAACATCGGCAGTCTCGCCAACGTGTTCGACACCATGGCCGGTGATATCGAAAACCTGCTCAACCAGCAACGCGACCTGCTCAACGCTGTTTCCCACGAACTGCGTACGCCGCTGACGCGTCTGGATTTCGGCCTGGCGCTGGCGCTCTCCGAAGACTTGCCGGCCGCCAGCCGCGAGCGCTTGCAGAGCCTGGTCGCGCATATTCGTGAGCTGGATGAACTGGTGCTGGAATTGCTTTCCTACAGCCGCTTGCAGAACCCCGCGCAATCGCCCGAGCGTATCGAGGTTTCGCTGGACGAGTTCATCGACAGCATTCTCGGGAGCGTCGATGAAGAGCTGGAGTCGCCGGAGATCGTTATTGATGTGTTGCTGCACGGTCAGTTGGAGCGTTTTTCGCTCGATCCACGCCTGACCGCGCGGGCGATCCAGAACCTGCTGCGCAACGCCATGCGCTATTGCGGGAAGCGCATCCAGATTGGCGTGCAGGTGAATGCCGAGGGCTGCGAGATCTGGGTCGATGACGACGGCATCGGGATTCCCGACGACGAGCGAGAGCGGATATTCGAGCCGTTCTATCGACTCGACCGCAGCCGTGATCGCGCCACCGGTGGTTTTGGTCTGGGCCTGGCGATCAGCCGCCGGGCACTGGAAGCGCAGGGGGGCGTGTTGACCGTGGAGCCCTCGCCGTTGGGCGGCGCACGGTTCCGGTTGTGGTTGCCCACCAACGCCTGAGATTCATGTCTCTGAGTAGTGACCCGGGGGAGCTGGCTTGCTCGCGAAGGCGTCGGGTCAGTCAGCGCATATTCAGCTGATATACCGTCATCGCGAGCAGGCTCGCTTCACAGTGGGATTGTGTTTTCCGACCAATGGAAACGTTTTGCACCGGTTTCATAGGGGTACCTGTCAGGTTTGACAGTAGGCAACCGCAGCCGATGGGTGTCTCATGCGCAGGACATGCCTCTTCGCCACCCATCGCATCGGATCCCGATTGGAAAAGGATGACCACCATGAACGTCAAGACCCTCGAAAAACCACGAATCCCTGGCATGAGTCAGCCAGTCCTCGGACCGGAAAATGCAGACGCCGGGCTGCCTCTGGCACTCACTTATCTGTACCCCGAGGGGGTGAAGGTGTTCATCGAACCCGCCACTACCGCGCAGGACGATGACACCTATGTCGTGCGCTTGAACGGAGAGCGGGTTGCTGACAAAACCATCGCCATCGGCGAGACGACTCAACAGGTAATCGTTTATGTGGCTGCGGATAAATGGAAGAGTCCGCTGAACGTTCTCGAGTACGGGTTGGAGCGAGGAGGCATGGAGCTCGAAACTTCGGCGCCTTTGACGGTCATTTATCACGACAAGCGTCCGGGTAACGTGGACCGTTTTCCTGAGGAGGCAGGCCATTCCGAATTGGTGCTTGAAGTGGATCAGGATGCAGTGGATGAAGGTATCGACGCTGAGCGCGCGCTTGCAGGTGTAAGCGCCAGGGTGGCCTACCCGTTGATGAGAGCGTTCGACACCATCGTGTTGTATTGCAATGGTAAAACCTTGCGCCACCCGGTCAGTGAGGAAGAGGCGAATCGACAGCAGCCCATCCAGATGATCATCGATGAGGCAACCTTCGACGAGGCGGGTGACAGTCCGCGCTTCGAAGTGCGTTTCACGGTACTTGATCGCGTGGGCAACAGTCCGGATGTCAACAGTCCTGCCTCGGCCAGCCAGTACCTTTATGTCAATCGGAAGGGCAATTGGTATGACCCGCCGATCCTCAGCGAGAAGCCCGATGATCCTGACGATGACGTCAGGATCATCGACCTGAACAAGCTGGCTGGTGGACCAGCGATTGCACAAATCTATGTATCGCGCAGTTGGCTCAGAGACGATGAAATCCGTTTGACGGGGCGCTTCTACGCTGAGGACGGAGTGTTACTGGACCATTTGACGCTGAGCGAAAAAGTGAAGAATGCGCCGTTTTCCTACTCGATCCCTGTGCCTTACGCAGCGTTTGCCGCCGCCGCGAAGGGCCATGCAGTGTTTACCTATAGGCGCGTCAGCCAAGGGGCCGAGCTCGATCGGTCCTACGCCCTGAAAGCCAGCATCACTGGCGAACCCGCTGTGACACTTCCGCCACCTGCATTGGTGGGCTCCGGTTACCTGATCGACCCTCTGGATGTGCCCAACGGCGTGACAGCCCGAGTCGAGTATCTGGAGGATCAACCGGGTGACGAAGCGCGATTGTTGATCCAGGGCGCAGCCGGGCCCGTCTCGCCGGTCTTTGCTCCAACCGCATTCAACAAGAATCACCGGGCCAACTTTCTGATCGAGTCTCCAGTGCTGGCGGCCAGTCATGGCAAGACAATCCAGCTGTCATGGGAGCTGCTGCGTGGTGCGGCCCCTCAACCCTCCATGCACCGTGACGTGGTGCTCAAGCGGATCGAGGATCGGGATCGACGGCTGCCGACACCCGATATTCCTCAGGCCCGCAACGGGATACTTGATCTGGCTGATTTTAGCGGTGGTGCGCAGGCGCAATGTGCGGTGTGGCCATCGATGGCGGTGGGGCAGTTGCGTTGGTTCCGCTTGTACGGCACCGGTATCAACGGTGACGATCACCCGATTGTCATCGCCAAGGCTGCTCCAGTGACAGCGCCGGAGAAAGACAGTGGGCTGGATAATGCGCTGCCTCGCAGCGAACTTCTGAAGCTCAAGCCAGGTACGCCCCTGCGCATGGAATTGAAAGTTGCCTATGACGGGCTCGATGATGAAACCACGGCGGTGGTGTTCAATGCGCCGACATTTACCGTGCTGAATTCTCCAGCGACGCTAATGGAAGATTTCACCGGGGTACCGAATCAGACGGCACGGCAGGGCGCAATCATGGAAACGCCCACTATGCAGATCACGTTCAAATCCGGTGACGGCGAATGCGCGATCATGCCGCGTTCCGACATCGGCGAATCCTTTCCCGGCCAAATCGAAGGTCAGGTACTGAGCATCGGTCGCGACGCGTTTGGCCAGGCTGCGCAAGTCGTAGAAATAAAGCTGAAAAATACCTGCTCGCGAATCAGCTTCTTTCATTTAAGCGTGAACTATGAGGACAGCACCGTGGCTTACTTCGCCAGCAACGGGACGCTCCTGGGGCGTCGGACGTTAGGCATGTCGTACGGCAAACCGGTCAATGTTGCCTTTGATGCACCGGGGATCGCACGCCTGGAGTTCCACATGCCGACGCCGGACTGGTTTTCCCTCGATACTTTCAAAGTGGATGCCTGATTCCCTCAGGGCACTAACCGATGAACCGCGATTTCAATAGCGGTGCCATCTGCTAGGCGATAGGCATAAATAGTACGGTCGGCGTCCGGCAGCAGGCTGCTGGTTTGCAGCACGCATTTCTGCGTTTTGCTGTCCCAGACCTGGCCTTTCGGGCATTCGGGTTTCTGGACGGGGTCTTTTTCGTCACCACTGGCCACGACCAATTGGCTGGACATCGCCGCGACCAGCAGCAACGGGGCGGCGAACATAACGGGACGGATATTCATGGAAGGCTCCACAGAAGGTTGTGTTTCACTTTGAACACCCACAGGGTGAATTTTTATTCATTGCTTTATCAGTGACTGTTCAAGTTCAGCGTAAATTCAAGCGCTATGCTCGGAAGCGTCTGCCGTTGATCCGATGTTTTGCCTGAAGGAGCATTGTCATGAACGATCAGGTCCATCACTCAGCCGCTGCCGGCTACAAAAGCGCTGCCGACACCTACGTCAAAGGACGGCCGGACTATCCGCCGCAGGTCAGTCAATGGTTGACCGCGATGCTGGGCCTGGATGGGCATAAAACCGTGATTGATCTGGGTGCCGGAACCGGCAAGTTCACTGGCCGGCTGCTGGCGACCGGCGCGCAAGTCATCGCCGTCGAACCGGTGGCACAGATGCTGGAAAAACTGTCTGACGCATGGCCCCAGGTCTTGGCGGTGAGCGGCACCGCAACCGACCTGCCGTTGCCGGATGCTTCAGTGGATGTGGTGATCTGCGCACAAGCGTTTCACTGGTTCGCCAGCACCGAGGCGCTGACAGAAATCGCGCGGGTGCTCAAGCCCGGTGGCAAGTTGGGGCTGATCTGGAACCTGCGTGACACTGAAGTCAGTTGGGTGCCGAAACTGGATGCCATCGTCAACGCGCTGGAAGGTGACACGCCGCGCTATTACACCGGCGTCTGGCGCGAAGCGTTTCCGCACCCTGCATTCGCGCCCTTGCAGGTTGAACGGTTTCACCATGGTCATACCGGATCGCCGGAAGACGTGATCTTCAACCGTGTGCGTTCCACCAGTTTCATCGCCGCGCTGCCGGAGGCGCAGCGGGCGCAGGTTGATGAGCAGATTCGTGCGTTGATTGCCGCAGAACCAGAATTGCGCGGCAGGGACACGGTGACAGTGCCTTATGAAACCGCCGCGTTCGTCGCCGTAAAAAAGGCTGAATCCCATGACATTCCATTGTAGGAGTGAGCCTGTTCGCGATAACGGAGCGTCAGTCACCTCATCTTTGGCTGACACTCCGCCATCGCGAGCAGGCTCACTCCTACAGGGTTTTCAGGTGTTCATAGTATCTGGCTGCACTTTTCCACTGCCTTGCGCCGCTCGCGAACCCCACGCACCACCAGATACAACAACGGCCCGATCGACACGAAAACCGCGGTCAGCAACAAATACGGCAGTACCGACCAAACCGACTGCCCACGCGACCGCGCGTCCTTGACCATCCAGATGCCCGCCATTGTCGCCAGCAGGTACAGATCAATCACCACCTGCGCGGTATCGGGCCGCGACATCAGGCTGATGCCGAAGTCGATCAACGACTGTTCGGCTTTAAGCATCACAGAAACGGTGTAACCGGTAAAAGCGAGCAAAGCCGTGAGGGGCAGGGCGATAGACATCATGCAATCCTTCCTTGGTGTGATGAGAGAGTCGCCAAACTAACGCCGCTGCCAGGAATTGGCCATTGACTTGCCAGCACCGCGCAGGCTAATTTCCAGCCCATGACTTTCCCCGTATCGCGCTGCCAGCCAATGATTATTACCGCCATTCCTCATTTGGCGGGCTAGCTCACGACTGCAGCACCCAACCCGCCCTTGAGGCGGGTTTTTACTTTCTGTCTCCGGGGTTCTGAAAAATGTCAGGAGACGACCATGCCGCACAGCCCCGACCAGCAAGCCCTGCTCGAGCACTACGTGAAAAAGATCCTCGCCGCGCCGGTGTACGACATTGCGGTGCGCACGCCGTTGCAGCCAGCTCCGGCGTTGTCGGAAGCGCTGGGCAATCGGGTCCTGCTCAAGCGCGAAGATCTGCAACCGACGTTTTCTTTCAAGATCCGTGGTGCTTACAACAAACTCGTGCAACTGAGCGATGAGCAGAGAGCGCGGGGAGTGATCACCGCATCGGCGGGTAATCATGCCCAAGGTGTAGCGCTGGCGGCGCGGGAGTTGGGCATCGCTGCGACGATCGTCATGCCGTCTACCACTCCTGAGCTCAAAGTACTCGGCGTGCGCAGTCGCGGTGCCGACGCATTGCTGCGCGGCGAGAGTTTCCCCTTTGCATTGGCTCATGCGCTGCAATTGGCCGAACAGACCGGATGCACCTTTGTTTCACCCTTCGATGACCCAGATGTGATCGCCGGACAGGGCACCGTGGCAATGGAAATCCTGCGCCAGCATCAAGGCGCGCTGGATGCGATTTTTGTCCCGGTCGGCGGCGGAGGCTTGGTCGCAGGCATCGCGGCGTACGTCAAATACCTGCGTCCGGAAGTACGGATCGTTGGCGTTGAGTCCGAGCATTCGGCCTGCCTGCAAGCCGCTTTGAGGGCGGACGAGCGGGTGGTTTTACCGAGCGTCGGTACCTTCGCCGATGGCGTGGCGGTGGCGCAGATCGGTGCATATGGCTTCGAGATCTGCCGTTTTTGTGTAGATGAGGTAATCACGGTCAGCAATGACGAGCTCTGCGCGGCGATCAAGAACATTTACGACGACACTCGCTCGATCACCGAGCCATCCGGTGCCCTGGCTGTTGCGGGGATCAAACAGTACGTGGCGCGCAGTGGCGCCAGTGGCCAGACCTTCGTCGCCATCGATTCAGGGGCCAATATCAACTTTGACAGCCTGCGCCATGTCGCCGAGCGCGCCGCTGCTTGCAGCGTGCCGGCGTGATGGTGCCCAGCGGTTAATCCTGCAGAGCGGTGCCGACTTTGTCCGACGCCGACCAGATGCGATAGCGCACTTCTACGTCCGAGGGCGCGTACACCACGACTGGCAACTTGCTGTTGTAGCGCAACATGAAGCCGTCACCGACCACCGGAACGAAAGCGCGCTTTTTCTGGCTCCCGGGCGGGCAGGCCATCAGCGTGCTCATCGGGCCAATGACTTTTTCCAGACGGTAGAACGGATAGCCCCAGCCTTGCAGATTCTTTTCATCGAGCACACCGCCCAGACGCTGGCGGTTGCAGTCCACTTCGAGGGTTTTGCCGGCGAGAATTTCAACCTGAAAATTCTCTTCCTGCTCTTGCTTGGGCAGATGGATGACCTGTCGGGTGAACCCGGCTTCGGCTTTGGGATAAGGCGCGACGTCTTCGAGCTTGGCGGCATGGGCAAGCGTGGACAGGCTGGCTATGAGCAGGCCAGCGGTCGCGCAAATACGTAAGGAATTCATGGAAGCCTCCGTGCGGGTTGAATTGGAACGGAAGACATTCTTGCCGCCATGGTCTTCGAAAGCAAATTCACCCGGGATTGCATATTGCAGGAGATGGGTGGTCGATTCATGCATTTTGCAAATAGCAAAATGCTGGCGACGCTTCCAAGTGCTTGATTTCGCAAGAGGCGAAACGAGCCGACCAAAGGCACGTTTTATGCGTTATTCAAGTGCGGCGCACCGGATTTGGGCGCCTACACTCCAATAGGCATTTCGCAGTACCACCACTTGCCGCATCAGGGAAGCAGCGGGGGCACACCCGTGAAGGCGCAGCAAAGGGTCAGCGTGAATACTTGATTGGCAATCGCACAGAAAGGAGAGGGTTCGCCATGTTTTTATCTGCCTTGGAATTACGCAATATCATTGAAAGCAGCTTCCTGCCGAAACGCTGCCAGTGCACGCTCACACCAGACTTGTCGATGTCCGTTAAAGTATTTGGCGATCATCGAACAGACCAGGCCGAGCTTTACGTCAGTGGCATCGATGCCAGCGGCCTGAATAGCTGCCGTGAAATCAATAACCTGGTTGCAGGCCTGCGTGCCGATCTCGCACAGCAAACCGCGACCCATCAAACCAGCGCTCGTTCTCGAGCCGTTTAACCCACCGTTTCACCCAGTTCGACCGTCACGCGCCGGGCCTGCACAAACCAAGGCCCAGCGCGAATTCGACCAGCACCGCGAGCAAAATCCCGGGGCCGGCGTGGCCATTGAGCCACTCGCCAAAACCCAACGCCGCCAGACCGAAACAGCCGACAATGAAACCAATTAGTCTTCAACGGCTAAGTTTGTCAGGAAAGAAAGAGAGAGGGGGGTGCGACGCAGCCCATTCCTGAGAAAATTTTTTGGCTGCTTCAATCTGTTCAGCAGTCATTTTGGCGGCGATTCGAGGCAGCGTGTATTCAACGTTTTCCTTCATGCCACCACCCCCGTCCAGTTCTGACAACCAGTATATAAGCGCATAGCCTTTTATAAGGTCGAGGGGATATCCGTATGTATTAGGCTCATGTGCTAAGTCAGCACCGTATCCGAAAACAGTAGTTGCATACCCTGTTAACGCCGCCTGTTCATTCCAGTGGCGAAAACCCTCTATATCGCCGCGCTCATACAATATTGCAGCGTATTCCATCATCGACTTAGGGTAGCCGCCTTCAGCAGACAGCTTAAACCACTTTTCAACTGCTTCGCTTCGTTTCCAAGGCATGAGAAAACCATCACCTTGTTTGAGGGAGACCGCCATCCAGTATTGCGCAAATGCATTTCCCGCAGAGGCGGATTTTTCTAACCACGTATCATCTAGCGTGATTTCATACATTATGCACATTGCCTCCGCATCACCAGCCTCGGCTTTTTCTTGAGCTATTTTTTTTGCCTGATTTAACCATTCTACTGGTTGCTTTTGAGAAGGAGGGCAATCGTTGGATATCTCACACATATCATGCTCAATGCGACCCAATTGGATCATGGCATAAAGATCGTTCTGGCCTGCTGACGCCTCATACCATTTTCTGGCCTCCTCGTTCATGTAATGATTTTTCTTACGAAGAGCTTCTCCTAAATAATATTGAGCTTCATGGTCTCCCGCTTCTGCTGCTGTTGTTAAAAACGGGATTGCAGAAGTGGCTTTGTATTGGTTGTATAAAATCAGTCCCGTTTTTTTTGCTGAGCTTTGCTCAGTTGTTAATTCGGCGCTTGCATAGCAGTTGAGCGTGAAAAGCATCAATAGAGTAAAAGCTGTTCTGATTAACATGGGTGTCCGAGCCGGATGATTATTTTGGAGGGCCAACATAGGTAGCTTTGCCGGATGGTATATAGGTGCGCCCGTAATATTGGCTCCGTTGGCAAAAGATGTCCCGCTTTTCGCCTAGTAATTTGACGTGGGATGAATATCGACTTCGCATGACATCACCATCACGCTGCTCCAAGCGAAGGACTGCTTCGCTCATGAAGTTGTCAAGTGCCAGGCGGCTTTCACAATATTTTTGATCAGCGTTCGCTGGTTTTAAACCGAATTTGTTCATGCACATGCAAATTTCTTCGAATTGGCTCTGTGCCTGGTCAAGAGATTTTTGCTTTTGGGCATTATTCACGATCCAGCCCAATATTTTTTCAACTGCTCTTTGTTGAATCAGATGAGCCTCATCAGCGTTGTATTTTCGTTCTTTTTTATCCGATGTATTTGAGGTAGATGATGCTTTAACAGTAAAATCGTCTGGTGGACTGATCAATGTCAAGAGAAGAGGACCAAGCGCTCCCGGGATTGCGTTGACACACCACTCCTCGATTTCTGCTTGTTGCTCATAAAACATAATCGTGTCTGCTATCAATCCACCTTTTCCCGTGGAGGTTAAACTTTCATAAAGGCTCATCACTGCATCCACCCCCATGAGATAAATCATACCGACATCGAAGCCGGAGATAGCAAGCGAGTTCATCTTTGATAAGTAAGCGTACGTCTCATCCTCAATGACAAAAATCGGGTTCTGATTGTTTTTATACAGCTCTCTGCGGAACATGTTCAGCAGCTCGGTGACGGCATCGTAGCCGACTTCGAACTTGAAGGAGCCACCGACGCCTGGGCCCGCGATCAACGCTGCCTTGAGCACCAGAATCAGACGGCCCTCGTGCAGGGAAATACTCGCTTCAGCCCTCGCTCCGAGACCGGCAGCGGCGTTGAGTTCCACAGTCAAACGCGCAAGGCTGAACCATTCGCTGGCTTTCATTCCAGCAGCTTTTCCGGAAACGGGCGCTTTGGTTAGCAAGGCTACTTCGGAGGGTGGAGCCCAGTTTAGTGCTCCGGTAATCATGATCCCGGTTTGCAGACCTGCGAACAGATTGAACGCTGCCTTTGCGCCATCCTGTATTTGAAGCGTTTCTGGTACTTTTTTAATTTGGCCGCTTTTTTCAGTTCTTGCGTAGCTGCGCTTGTCAGGGTTGCGCACAACCGGTTCCGGAGGCGCTAAATGGAACCCAGCGTTGCTGACATCCAATGCAATTTCTGAAGAAAGCAACAACGATGCTCCGGCATAGCCCCAAGCCTTCGCACCTAAATAGAGCGAAAAGCGTCCAAGGTTCATCTTTTGTTGTATGTTTTCTGCATTTCGGTAGGTGATGACGATCTCTTTCGCGCTGGCACGATCTGGCAAGTCGACTTTAAAAAGTTCGACCTCACCTCTGGCAAGATCAACGGCAAAAGTAGCCTTGGCCGAGGCTTGGAACCCTTCTGCCAATGTCCAGTCCGGCCCCTCTACTTTTGTCGACGAATGCAGGGTCTCCGTGGTGGAGGGCATCAGACAACGAACCAACTGGGCTTGCGGTGTGATGTCGAAGATGCGAAAGGTCTTGCGTACGTTGTCCTTGAACAATACTTGCTGCAATCGATCCCCCCATTCTTTACGGGTACCAGCGTTCTCCAGCGCAGTGACCTTGTACTTTTTGTTTTCAAGGTAGGCGTTGAATTTTTCGATCTCGAACCACCCTTCGGCTGAGAACCAATCGCTTTCCTGATCCTTGATTCTTAACGCACCTTCGCCTTTCAGCCACTGGCCAAACAAGCTCAGTTCAGTGTCCGTCGTTGCTTTTCCATCGCTATTGCCCGGACGCTTCGCCAGATCTTTGACCTTGGCGCCAACTTTCTTCCAGTCATCCTTAACGGTCTGTTTGAGTCGTGGCAGCGAGTACATGCTGAGATAGGTCAGCGGTTTTTTCAGGCTGTCGGCCATGCTCATCTCGGCCAGCGGGAAGCCGTTTTTGATCAAGCGCTCTTCAGGTCTAGCCTGAAATTGCTCTGGCTCCCACAACAGATGACGGCGAACAGTTGCCGATTCCACATTGCTCTCAGCCTGAAGGCGTAGTGTTTCTTTCGAAGCCTGCAAACGGTCCCAGTCGGCACGTTCATTAGTGACCAGGTTGGTGGGCGCCTTGGCTTGTCGGCCACTTGCCTCGATCCATCCTTTGTACTTGGCGCTGAGGCGTTCATTGGTCTCTTTTTGCTCTTTCTCGAGCGCCATATACTGTTTGAACAGGTCGACTCCACTTTCGACTGATCCGCCCTCAGGAATCAGCGCGAACTCCGGCAATGCGATTCCATATTGTGCAACGTCGGTGATGGCGTCCAGATAAGCGCTGTAAGTCGCTTTCCTTTCCTTGCGTTTGATTTCCTGGTCGCGCACATAGGTGCAGAGCATCAACTGATTGTTAGTGCCGCACATCGCGATCTCGTCGATTCGCTTTTTATCTTGAGCGAGCATCGGCGCGAGCTCTGCCGAGGTTAACGTGGTGAGATCCTTGTCCACTAACAGCGCTTCTCGCGCTTTCAAATACTTTTGAACGGCTTCACGGGCCGCGATGGCTTTGGGCGCATAAAGGTTGCCGCTTTCGTACGCGTAGCCTTTTTCCTTAGCGGCGGCGATGGCCATGCGCCTGAGCTTTTGCCATTCGCTATGCATGCCGCGTACGCGGGTTGCAGCATCCCGGGCGGACATGAAATGGTTTCTTTTAAGCTGATCTTGCTCAAGAGCGGTAAGCGGAGTGGAAGAATTTTCTGGCGCTGTGGTTTTTAAGTTCTGCTGAGCCTCTAGAAGTGCTGCATCCAGATTGCTGATACTCGGATGTTGAGCTTCGATTTCTAGCATCCGAGCTTTCTCGTCACCCTCAAGAAAGTTTGCCAGCTTAGGCTCCAGGAAATACTCAAGAAGTCCCGACTCGTATAGCCCTTTTTTTCGTTCTTCGGGAGATTTGCTTGAGCTGACCTTCTGTTCCAAGTCACTGGAAGCTTCTTTCAGGGCGGAGTTTGTCCGCTCTGGTAGTAACCAGAAGGATTCATTTTCCGTATCGTAAATTGCACTGCCATAAATGGTGGAGCAGGGCGTTTTCACTTTGTCGTGATCGCCTGGTGTGTCTTCCGGCGCTTCGGGCTGTTCACCAATATCCCGAGGCGGTTTTACACAAGTTTCATCGGCAACTACCGGTTTTGCAGGTACCGACTCGGTGTTAGGTGCTGCGCTGGTATTTTGTTCCATTTCGCTTCCATTCATTCTTAACGGACGGGTTCATCAAGCAACGCTGGTGGTGAGTTGCTGCAGCTGCTGTACTTTGATGAACGACTCTTCCCTGGATTGCAGGATGGCCATTGCCTGTGGCTGTGTTTCCAGCAGCGGGCCGTTGGTGATTGGCCCCAGTTTCAGCAAGTGACGGCCTTCGTAAATATTGTGGGCGACCAGCACATTGAGGTTTGCCACAAGGTTGGGCAGATGCTCATCGCTCGGCTCGCCGTAATCTGCGTGATGTTCATCTGCCCAATAAACCCAACCCAAATGCTCTTGAACCTTTGCCGCTGGTGGCGGCAGGCTGAACACCGAAGTATCGCCCAGCCATTCGACTTCCGAGACGGCGCGCCAACTGAGCCATGGACCTTTATTGCGCCCAAAATGAACCGGCGCTGGGCTGTATACGTGCTGCCAGGGGCCGAATAGCTGATGGGAGTTGTCGCCAGCGGTATAGGCCAGCGCGGCCCACAGGCTTGGCTTGTGGTAGCTCAGCAGGCTCTGTCCGCCTGAACCATCATTGGCGCGCAGGAGCCAGCGCGCGTGGGCCAGCGCTTTGTCAGGATCAGCTGTGGAAAGGGCAATGCCGGAGAAGTTTTCCTCGCACAGTTTTGCTGCCTCGGCCGCGAGGCGACTGCCCCACGGTGCGGTCACCCAGAGCGGCCCATCCGCGGCAATCTCAGCGAAGGCGGTTTTGAGGAACAGGCTCTGTGCATCTACCACGGGTTCACCGACACGATAAAGACGGCTCATCGCGTCAGGCTGTCGAACCGGGTCAATAATGAAACACAGCGTCAATTCAGAACTGTCTCTCGGTAGATCAACGAACCCATGGCGTGGGGCCTCAAGAAGGGCGCTGAGCGCTTTTACATGCATGTGCAATCCTTACGGCTGCAGGCGCCGTTGCTTTGCTTGCCGCACAACGGCGTTATCCCGGACTCGTTCAGACGTTTAGGCAGCGGGGCAGGGACTGTCCCCGCCTTATCCGCATCCACAACCTTCATCGGCCCCGGCAACAACGGCGCCGCCGGCGTGCCCACCCCAGGCGAGCCGCCAGTATTGACCTTCACCTCAGCACCGCTGATGGTCACTCCACCCGCATCAACTTTCACAAAACTCCCGCCAGCCTTGGCGGTAAGTTCCATGGCGCCTTCGACCACGACTCTCTGGCCGGCGTAATAATGGATTTCGTTGCCGGCCTCCACAAACTGCCCAGTCCCAACCTTCACATGCTGCGTCACACCGACCGTCAGGTGATCATCCGCGCGCATCTCACTGATGCGATCCAGATGGGTAATCCGGTGCTCTTCAACCTTGAATTCGCTCAACACATTAGCTTCAACGGTGTCATGCCGTTCGTTGCCGACGCGGATTTTCTGGTCGTGTTCGATGTTTTCGTCCCAGTCGCGCTGGGCGTGGATGTAGATCTGTTCGGCGCCTTTCTTGTCTTCGATGCGGAATTCGTTATAGCCCTTGCCGCCCGGGGAGCTGAGGGTTTTGAAGGTGCTGCGGGTCTTGTTGGCGGGCAGGTCGTAGGGGACGACGTTTTCCTTGTGGTACAGGCAGCCGGTGACGAGGGGCTGGTCGGGGTCGCCTTCGAGGAAGGTGACGAGGACTTCCATGCCGATGCGCGGGATGGCGATGCCGCCGTAGGCTGCGCCGGCCCAGCCGCTGGCGACGCGCATCCAGCAGGTGGTTTTGTCGTCGGACTGGCCGTCGCGGTCCCAGTGGAATTGCACTTTGATGCGGCCGTACTGGTCGCAGTGGATTTCTTCACCGGGCGGACCGGTGACGACGGCGGTCTGGCTGCCGAGGACTTTCGGTTTCGGGTGTTCGAGGGCAGGGCGGTAGTGCGCGTCCCACGGGGTGGCAAGGAAGCGGTTGCGGTAGCCCTGGTGGAAATCGCTTTTGTTGTCGGTGACGTCGCTGGTGACGTTTTCGCCGAGCACTTGCGGTTGTTTGCCTTCGTGGAAGACTTCCAGCAGCAGCCACAGGTCGTTCCACTCGGCCCGCGGGTGTTCGGCGAGGGTGAGGAAATGGCCGCTGGTGAGGGTCGGTTCGTCACCTTTGCCTTCGGCGAGTTTGTAGTCGCTGCGATGGCGCTCCAGGGCGCGGGTCGAGAGGAACTTGCCGCGCTCGCGAGTCGTGAAGCGGCCGGGGTAATCGTAGTCTTCCAGATCCGGGGCGAATTCGGATTTGACCGCGCCTTCCGGCAGCAACTTGGGTTTTTCGAAATCGTAGTCGCGGCGGGTGACGCGGGTGGTGCGGGTTTCCAGGCGCAGGTTAAAGCGCTTGATCACCGGCTTCTCGGCGGCCATGCCGGAGTCCTGCTGGTAGCTGACCGGTTTCAGTTTGCGGAATACGGTCTGATCGTCGCCGAACACCAGTTTGTGGCCGCTGCTGCTGTGCTGGAAGTGGAAGTGAATGCCTTCCTCTTCGCACAGACGCTGGATGAAATGCAGGTCGGACTCGTCGTATTGCACGCAATAATCGCGTTCCGGGTACTCGGCGCCAAGCTGGAAGCTATAGGCGTCGGAGAGAATGCCGCGATCTTCCAGCACCTGAGCGATGATTTTCGGCACCGTCAGTTGCTGGAAGATCTGCTGATCATGGTTGTGCTGCAGATAGGCCAATTGTGGCATCAGGCTGATGCTGTAGCGGGTCAGGGTCTTGCCGGAGTCGCCCTGCTCGATGCGATAGACCTGGCCGTGAATCTTGCCTTCGCCGGTGGCGCCGAACGTCAGGCAGGCGCGCTTGTGCAGCAGCTCTTCGAGCTTCAGATCGGGGCGGGCGCTGACCAGTTCGAGGTCGAAACGGAACGGTTCGTTGAGGGCTTCGCGACCGGTGAAGCTGAGGACTTGCAGGTCGGCGTTGGCGTCTTCGATCGAGAGGGTGATGTGGGTTGCGTTGGCGTCCAGCATGCCTTGAATTCCGTCCGTTGAATAAGCAGGTGATGGATGTTGCAGGATTAGACGGCCTCATTCAAGGCGCAAATGGCGTAGGCGTGAGGCCTCAGTGCCATAGGGAAAACCCTTAGGAGGGCGGTTTCGGCCAGTGAAGCCGGGCAGTGAATGGATTTTTAGTGTCTGATCGGGCGCTATCGCGAGCAGGCTCACTCCTGCATTGGATGGGTGGCGGGCATGATTACCGCGTCCACCGAAGATCTCTTGTAGGAGTGAGCCTGCTCGCGATGAGGCGTTCGGATCACTCTACAACCAATGCCAGAACCGGCTCCAGAACCCGCGATTGAGGTCTTCCTTGCACCCGGCATATTGCTGCGCGTACAGATCCGAGCGGTTCTGCACCTTGCGTGCGGTCGGCAGTAGCCACGCTTTGCTCGCGTAGGTCTTGTTGCGAAAGCCGCCCCAGCCTTCGTGGTAGTTCAGGTACTGGTTGTAGGCGTCGTATTTGTACACGCCGTTGATCGAGGTGGTCTTGTCCATGTACCAGCCGACGAAGTCGATGGCGTCGTCGAAGTCTTCGCGGTCGGCCCAGTTGCGACCGGTGCTTTTCTGGTAGTCGGCCCAGACTTCGTCCTTGGCTTGCGCGTAGCCGGACGCGGTCGAGACGCGGCCCCAAGGAATCACCCAGAGCAGGTATTTGCGAGGCGTCTTGGCGTCGTAGCGATAGCCGGACTCTTGGTACATGATCGCGAAGGGCACCTGGATCGGCACGCCCCAGCGTTTCTGCGTGACTTGCGCGGCGTCGTACCAGTCGCTTTTCTCGCGGAAGATTGCGCAGATGTCTTCCGGCGAGCGGGGCGGCGAGGTGCCGCAACCGCTCAGCAGGGTGGCCAGGGTCAGGAGGGCGAAGATGTGCCTGCGATTCAAAAGCTGTTTTCCGTCGTGCGCAAAAAGGCCGACAGTCTACGCGCTCAGCTCAATTGATGACGATAGGGCAGATCCGGACCGGTTTTGCTACACGTCAGCGCGGCGGCTTGCACGGCGAACCTGAGCATGCCGTCAATTTGCTCGCGACTGAGCTGCTGCACGCCTGCGACCGAGTCCAGCGAGTGCTCGGTCAGCCAAGTGATCAGCGCTGCCTGGAAGGTATCACCGGCGCCGACGGTATCGGCAATCGTTACCGGGTTGGCCGGCACCGACCATGAGCCGTGGGCGCGACTGAACACGGTCGCGCCGTCGCCGCCGCGCGTCAGGAAGACGATCTGGCAGCGATGTTCGAGCCAGCCTTCAATCACCTGCTGCGGATCCTGCTCGGGATAAAGCAGGCTCAGGTCTTCGTCGCTGACTTTGATCAGATCGGCCAGTCGCACCAGCGTGGCGATGCGCTCGCGCCATAGATCGATGTTCGGCTCGGGATTGAGGCGCACATTGGGATCGAGGCTGATCAGGCGTTTGCCGCTTTCACGCTGGACCAGTCTCAGCAGCGTGTCGCCAATCGGCTGCACCACCAGCGAAAACGAGCCAATGTGCAGGCCGCGAACCTCGTCGCTGAGTGCCGGCAGATGCGCCTCGCTCAACTGCCGGTCGGCACAACCCTCGCCACGGAAGCTGTAATGCGGCGAACCGTTGGCGCCCACGGCGACCATTGCCAGGGTGGTCGGCGCGGCGAAATCCACCAGATAGTCCGGGCGCACGCCTTCGTCCTGCAGCACTTGCTGCAGTCGGCGGCCGAGGTAGTCAGTGGACAGGCCGCCGAACAACGCCGAGTCCACGCCCAAACGCCGCAAACCCACGGCAACGTTGAACGGCGAGCCGCCGGCAATCGCTTTGAAATTGACTTTGGAGGCCAGACCGCTGGCATCGTTTTCGCTGAAGAAATCAAACAGGGCTTCGCCACACACCAGGTACATAGTTGTTTGCTCGTTATAGGGTTGCGACATGCTGTTGATAGCGTTCGTAGGCCTGCTGGAACGCCGCGACATTGGCGGCAATCGGCAGGGTTTCACTGCGCGCGTCGAGTTTCACGCAGCGTTCGCACAGAGCGGCCAGGGAGACATCGTCACCGTTCAAACGCAACGCGCACCACGCTGCCTGAATCGCTGCGCCCAGTGCGGCGGCTTCGCTTTGTTCGGTGCAGATCACCGGGGCGTTCATGATGTCGGCGACGATCTGCCGCCACACCGCGCTCTTCGAGCCGCCGCCGATCAGGCAGATGCGCAGGCTTTGTAAACCATTCTGACGGAGCAAATCCAGCCCGTAGCGCAAACCGAAGGTGGTGCCTTCGACGGCGGCGCGGCACAGATTGGCCCGGGTCAGATTGTCCATGGTCAGCCCGTGCAGGCTGCCGGTGGCGTGGGGCAGGGCGGGGACGCGTTCGCCGTTGAGAAACGGCAGCATGCTCACGCCTTCGGCACCGATCGGCGACTGCGCGACCAATTCATTGAAGGTCTGCAGATCGAGCTTGAACAATTCACGAATCGCGCCGGTGGCGTTGGTCAGGTTCATGGTGCAGATCAGCGGCAGCCAGCCACCACTGGACGAGCAGAACGTGGCCACCGAGGCATCGGCGCTGACCTTCGGCGCGTCGGAAAAGGCGTAGACCGTGCCGGACGATCCGAGGCTCATGGTGATCGCGCCGGGCTGGATATTGCCGGTGCCGATGGCGCCCATCATGTTGTCGCCACCGCCGCTCGAAACGACTGCGTTGGGGTTGATGCCGAGTTGCTCGGCAATCGCTGGCAGGAGGGTGCCCACGGCGGCGTGCGCGTCGATCAGCTCCGGCAGCGCGGTTTGCAAACGGCCGCTGGTGTCGATGTCGCGCAGGATCTGCAAATCCCACTGACGCGTGCGTACGTTGAAATAACCGGTGCCGGACGCGTCGCCGTATTCGCTGCAGGCGCGGCCGGTAAGCCAGTAGTTGAGGTAGTCGTGGGGCAACAGAATGCGCGCGATACGTGAGAAGACTTCCGGATGCTGCTCTTTGGTCCAGAGCAGTTTCGATACCGTGTAGCCCGGCGCAATGACCACGCCGAGGCGTTCCAGCGAACCTTGCTCACCGCCCAGTTGCGCGAGCAAGCGGTCGTTTTCCGGCGTGGTTTCGGTATCGCACCAGAGCTTGGCCGGGCGCAGCACTGCGCCTTGCTCGTCGAGCAGAACCAGACCGTGTTGCTGCCCGGAGACGCCGACGCCGAGAATCGCCTGACCGTCGACATTGGCCGCCTGCAATGCCTGGCGAGTGGCGCTGACGAAAGCGTCGAGCCACTGCTGGACGTCTTGTTCGCGGCGGCCATTGGCGCCGCTGATCATCGTATGGGGCGCCGCGCCCAGACCGAGCACCTGACCGCTGTCGGCATCGAGGATGATCGCTTTGGTGCCTTGGGTGCCGCAGTCGATACCCAGGAAGAGCTTTGTTGTTGTCATGTATGGGCCTGTCAGATTGCGCTGAAGATCAAGAGCTACCCCCTCACCCCAGCCCTCTCCCCCAGGGGGGCGAGGGGGAAAGGGAGCAGATTGTCATGCTTTTCAAACTCTTTATTCGACTCGGAATTTCAGGTCGATGAATAACGGAAGAACCCCGCGGTCGGTCCCCTCTCCCCCCGGGAGAGGGCTAGGGTGAGGGGCTTTTCAGCCGAGCACCCGTTCCAGAGTCCGCGAAACCCCAACCTCGCGCAGACTCTGGCAGCACCATTCGAACGCCGCAACAAACTCCGCCGAATTCGCGATCGCCGTGCCGAAAATCTCTTCCACGCCCAGTAGGCGTTCGCTGATCAACTCATCGTCCGCGACCAGTCCCTGACAGAAAGCCGCTCGCGGATCCGGAATCGAATACGTATCGCCGTTCTCGTCCACGCCCTTCAAATACAAGGCCCACGCCGCGACGACCAGTGCCGCGCGTTTGGTCTCTTTGCCATCGGCAATCAACCGATTGATCGTCGGCACGGTGAATTTGGGAAACTTTGACGAGCCATCCGAACACACCCGCTCAAGCTGATCGGCAATCGCCTGATTGGAAAACCGCGCCACCAGCGTGTCCTTGTACTCGCTCAGATCGATGCCCGGCACCGGCGCCAGTTGCGGCGTCACATCCAGGTCCATATAGGTGCGCATGTACCGCACGAACAGCGGGTCGTTCATGGTCTCGTGGACGAAGCGATAACCCTTGAGAAAGCCCAGATACGTCAGCGCCAGGTGACTGCCGTTGAGCAGTTTGATTTTCATCTCTTCGTACGGCGACACATCGTCGGTGAACTGCACCCCGACCTTTTCCCATGCGGGGCGGCCGTTGACGAACTTGTCCTCCAGCACCCACTGCACAAACGGCTCGCAGACCACCGGCCAGGCATCGTCAACGGCGTGTTTGTCGGCCAGTTGCAGGCGATGTGCGGTGCTGGTCATCGGTGTAATGCGGTCGACCATGGCGTTGGGGAAACTGACGTTCTGCTCGATCCACCCGCGCAGTTGCGGATCACGCAGGGCGGCGAAGGCCAGCAGCGCCTTGCGAGCGACCGCGCCGTTGTGCGGCAGGTTATCGCAGGACATCACCGTGAACGCCGGAAAGCCCGCCGCTCGGCGTTTGGCCAGTGCGGCGCAGAGGAAACCGAACACGGTGCCCGGCGCTTCGGGATGGGCCAGGTCGTGTTGAATCTGCGGCAGATGTGCCATGAACTCGCCGTTGCTGTCGTCGATGCAGTAACCGCCCTCGGTGATGGTCAGGGAGACGATGCGGATCTGCGGTTCGGCCAGTTTGTCGATCAGCGCCTGTGCACCATCTTCGGCGAGCAGCATGTCGCGGATGGCGCCGATGACGCGCACTTCGGTGTCGTCGCTGTCGCCCAGTTCGAACAGAGTGAACAGATAATCCTGCTCGCGCAGATCATCGCGAGCGCGGCGGTCTTCCGGGCGCAGGCCGACGCCACAGATGGCCCAGTCGAGCGCTTCGCCAGTGTTCATCAAGGCATCGGTGTAATAGGCCTGATGCGCGCGGTGGAAGCCACCGACGCCGATGTGCGCGATGCCCTGGCGTGTGTCGCCGAGGTCGTAGCCGGGCAGTTGCACTTCGGCGGCGAGGCGATTGAGGTTCTGTTGGTTGAGTTTCATCGGATAGTCTCGAAATCAGGCGGCAGCGCGCAGTGGGCGGGTCAGCGCCACACCCTCGGCGTCGAACAGATGGCAGTGAGTCGGGTCCAGGCGCAGGTTCAATTGTTCGCCATAACGGCTGGCCAGATCGCCGCGCACGCGCATGGTCAGGGCTTCGCCGGCGCTGGTGGTGACGTGGCAGAAGGTGTCGCTGCCCAAGCGTTCGCTGACGTCGGCAGTCACCTGCAACGTGCAGTCGCCGGTTTGCGCCAGCTCCAGGTGTTCCGGGCGAATGCCCAGCGTCACCGCGCTGCCGACGCTGAGGTTGGCGGCATTGAACGGCAGGGGGATGCGCGTGCCGGCGTCCAGCGCAACTTCGCAGCTGGCGCCGTCGATGCGCGCGATCTTGCCTTTGAGGAAACCCATTTTCGGCGTGCCGAGAAAGCCGGCGACGAACAGGTTGGCCGGGTGGTGATAGAGGTCCAGCGGCGAGCCGACCTGTTCGATCCTGCCGCCGTTGAGCACCACGACCTTGTCGGCCATGGTCATCGCTTCGACCTGATCGTGGGTCACGTAGATCATCGTTGCTTGCAGGTCTTTGTGCAGGCGCAGCAGCTCCAGACGCATCTGCACGCGCAACGCGGCGTCGAGGTTGGACAGCGGCTCATCGAAAAGGAAAATCTTCGGGTTGCGCACGATGGCACGGCCGATCGCCACGCGCTGGCGCTGGCCGCCGGACAGCTGTTTCGGTTTGCGCTCGAGCATCGGCCCGAGTTCGAGAATGCGCGCCGCTTCGCCGACCTTGCGCTCGACCTCGGCTTTCGGCACGCCGGCCAGATCGAGGGCGAAGGACATGTTCTTCTTCACGGTCATGTGCGGATACAGCGCGTAGGTCTGGAACACCATCGCCAGATCACGCTTGGCCGGGCTGACTTCAGTAATGTCGCGGCCGTCGAGTTCGATGGTGCCGCCGCTGACTTCTTCCAGCCCGGCGATCAGCCGCAGCAGGGTGGACTTGCCGCAGCCCGACGGGCCGACGAAGACCACGAACTCCTTGTCGTTCACTTCCAGGTCGATGCCCTTGATGATGGAAAAGCCTTCGAAGCCTTTTTGCAGATTCTTGATTTTCAGGTTGGCCATGAGATGGGCCTCCGTGGTTTTCATTCTGTTAAGCCGGACGCGCTTTTCTGTAGGAGTGAGCCTGCTCGCGATAGCGCAATGTCCTTCAACATTGATGTCGACTGACACGGCCGAATCGCGAGCAGGCTCACTCCTACAGGGGAATGTGTTCGCTCAGGGGTATTCATTTGACGGCACCAAACGACAGCCCGCGCACCAGTTGTTTCTGGCTGATCCAGCCGAAGATCAGAATCGGCGCGCAGGCGAGGGTCGAGACTGCCGACAACTTGGCCCAGAACAGACCCTCGGGGCTTGAGTACGAGGCGATCAACGCAGTCAGTGGCGCGGCATTCGACGAGGTCAGGTTCAGCGACCAGAACGCCTCGTTCCAGCACAGGATCAGCGACAGCAGCACGGTCGAGGCGAGGCCGCCCTTGGCGATCGGCAGCAGCACGCGCACCATTTCCTGCCACAGCGTCGCGCCGTCAAGCCGGGCGGCTTCGAGGATGTCTTTGGGAATGTCCTTGAAGTAGGTGTAAACCATCCAGACCACGATCGGCAGGTTGATCAGCGTGTAGATCACGATCAGCGCAATGCGCGTGTCGAGCAGGCCAAAGCTCTTGGCCAACAGATAAATCGGCATCAGCACGCCCACCGGCGGCAGCATCTTGGTCGAGAGCATCCACAGCAGCGTGCCTTTGGTGCGCTGGGTTTCGTAGAACGCCATCGAGTAGGCCGCCGGCACCGCGATCAACAGACACAGGGCGGTGGCGCTGAAGGAGATCACCACCGAATTCCAGGCGAAATTGAAATAGTCGCTGCGCTCGTTGATGTGCAGGTAGTTCTCCAGCGTCGGTGTGAAGATGAACTGCGGCGGCGTGGCGAAAGCGTCGATTTCGCTCTTGAAACTGGTCATCACCATCCAGAAGATCGGGAAGAAAATCACGATCGCGATGGCCCAGGCCAGCGTGCCGAGCAGCAGGCTTTGCAGGCGGCGGGATTGTTGGAGCGTCATGGCAGGCCTCACGCTTTGTCAGTCAGGTTTTTGCCGATCATCCGCACCAGAATGATCGCGGCGATGTTGGCGATGACCACGGCAATCAAACCGCCCGCCGAAGCCATGCCGACGTCGAACTGCACCAGCGCCTGGTTGTAGATCAGGTAGGCGAGGTTGGTCGAGGCGTAGCCGGGGCCGCCATTGGTGGTGGTGAAGATTTCCGCGAATACCGAGAGCAGGAAGATCGTTTCGATCATCACGACCACGGCGATCGGCCGTGCCAGATGCGGCAGCGTCAGATGCCAGAAGATCGCGATCGGGCCGGCACCGTCCAGGCGTGCGGCTTCCTTCTGTTCCTGATCCAGCGACTGCATCGCCGTCATCAGAATCAGGATCGCGAAGGGCAGCCATTGCCACGAAACGATGATGATGATCGACAGCAGCGGGTAGTGCGCCAGCCAGTCCACCGGTTGCGCGCCGAACAGCTTCCAGATGTAGGCGAGGATCCCCGAAACCGGGTGGAAGATCAGGTTCTTCCAGATCAGCGCACCGACCGTGGGCATGATGAAGAACGGCGAAATCAGCATCACTCGCACCAGACCGCGACCCAGAAATTCGCTGGCCTCCAGCAACGCGCTGATCAGCACGCCGAAGACCACGCTGATCAGCAACACGCTGCCAACCAGCAACAACGTATTGGTCGCACCGGGCATGAAACCCGAATCGGTAAGGAAATACGTGAAGTTCTCAAGCCCCACGAATTCGTTTTCGCCGGGGTAGAGCAGGTTGTAGCGGATCATCGAAAAGTACAGGGTCATGCCCAGCGGCACGATCATCCACAGCAGCAAGAGTGCCACCGAAGGACTGACCAGAAACCAGCCTGGGTTGCGCACCCGAAGCTTGCGCTGGGGTGGCGACAGATCGATGTGGGCTTTGGCAGTTGAAGTATTCATGGCAGTAACCGATTCGACAGGCGAATGAAGATCCCCTGTAGAAGTGAGCCTGCTCGCGATAGCGCAATATCATTCAACGTTGATGTCGACTGACACGGCCTAATCGCGAGCAGGCTCACTCCTACAAAGCAGGAGCAAGCTTTGCGGATTACTTCGGATAACCCGCGCGCTTCATCTCACGTTCCGTGGTCTGCTGCGCCGCTGCCAGCGCCTGATCCACCGTGGTCTGGCCGATCAGCGCGGCCGAGAACAGCTTGCCGACCTGGGTGCCCACGGCCTGGAATTCAGGAATGGTCACCAGCTGAATGCCAATGTACGGCACTGGTTTGAGCGTCGGCTTGCTCGGGTCGGCGGCCTTCAACGACTCCAGCGTCACTTTGGCAAACGGCGCGGCGCTCATGTACGCGTCGCTGTAGGTCGAAGCGCGGGTGCCCGGTGGCACGTTGGCGATGCCATCGGTCTTGGCAACCAGTTCGCCGTACTCTTTGGAAGTGGCCCACGCGCTGAAGGTTTTCGCCGCATCCTTGGCCTTGGAGCTGGTCGGAATCGCCAGCGCCCACGAATACAGCCACGCCGAGCCTTTGTCGGTGACCTGATGCGGGGCGAAGGTGAAGCCGACGTGATCGGCGACCTTGCTCTGGGTCTTGTCGGTGACGAACGAGCCGGCGACGCTGGCATCGACCCAGATCGCGCATTTGCCACTGTTGAACAGGGCGAGGTTTTCGTTGAAACCGTTGCTGGATGCGCCCGGCGGGCCGGATTTCTTCATGGTGTTGACGTAGAAATTCAGCGCATTTTTCCATTCCGGCCCGCTGAATTCCGGTTTCCACTGCTCATCGAACCAGCGCGCGCCGTAGGCGTTGGCGACCGTGGTGACCAACGCCATGTTTTCGCCCCAACCGGCCTTGCCGCGCAGGCAGATGCCGTATTGCTCTTTGTCTTTCTGGGTGAGTTTTTCCGCGAAACCGGCGATCTCTTCCCAGGTCGGACGCTCCGGCATGGTCAGCCCGGCGTCCTTGAACAGGTCGGTGCGGTAGTAGGTGATCGAACTCTCTGCGTAGAACGGCAGCGCATACAGCGAACCTTTCACCGACAGGCCTTCGCGCACCGAGGGGAAAACGTCGTCCAGAGCGTAACTGGCTGGCAGATCCTTCATCGGCTCGAGCCAGCCCTTGCCCCCCCAGAGTGCCGCTTCGTACATGCCGATGGTCAACACGTCGAACTGTCCGCCCTGGGTGGCGATGTCAGTGGTCAGGCGCTGACGCAGGACGTTTTCTTCCAGCACCACCCAATTGAGCTTGATGTCCGGGTGCTCGCTCTCGAAGGTCTTCGAGAGTTTTTGCATGCGGATCATGTCGCTGTTGTTGACGGTGGCGATGGTCAGGGTCTGGGCGCCAAGGCTGACGCTGCTGAGGGTCATGCAGGTGAGAGCGAGCAGAGCTTTTGCAGTGGGTTGCATCGTGCACTCCTTTTCTGACACCCGTCGGGGCAGAAGGACAGTTATTGTTTTTGTGTCTTCCGAATGCAGGAAGAATCTGCGCTGATTACAGCCTTCAATGGCAGGACTGACAAATCATCCCTAGCACTTTTGTTGATACTTTTTTGCACTGGGGTTTGCTTGGGGGAACGCAGGGAAGGGGTTTTGCGCGAGGGAGCGTTAGCGAATGCGTACAGATTTCTGATGCCAACACAGCCCCTGTAGGAGTGAGCCTGCTCGCGATAGCGGTGTTTCACATTGCAAATGTGTTGGCTGACTCAGCGCCATCGCGAGCAGGCTCACTCCTACAGGGGCTTTGTTTATCAGCCGTGGTTTTGTTCTGTCAGGCGCTGCACCGCCAGCCGTCGATAGTGCGTAGGCGTCATGCCCTTGAGCTGCTGAAAGCGCCGATTGAAGTTGGAAATATTGTTGAAGCCCGACTCGAAGCACACCTCAGTCACCGGTTTGTCGCCGTCGGCCAGCAGTTCACAGGATTTGCTGATGCGCAGGCGATTGACGAACTCGATGAAATTGCGTCCGGTGGCCTGTTTGAACACTCGACTGAAATAGGTCGGCGTCATGCCCAAGTGTTCGGCCACCTCTTCCAATGAAATATCTCGGGCGTAGTGACTGAAGATGTAATCGACCGCACGGTTGGTGCGGTCGATGTTGTGTTCGTCGGCCAATTGCGGCGTGGTGGCGCCGGACAGCAACTGGAAGTCGTCACTGGCCGCGAGCAGTTCCATCAGGATGAAAAAGTGCCCGAGGCGGGTGATGCCGCTGCTGTCGGCGATGCGTTGCATCAGCGTCATGGCCTGGCGGATCGTGCGTTTGCAGCGGAACTCGATGCCGTATTGCGCACGCTCAAGCAGCGGCGCGAGACTTTTCAGTTCAGCGAAAACCTGGTGCCCGCTTTCGAATAATTCGTCGGTAAAGTTGACGAGCATGTCGCGTTTCTCGACCACTTCATCTTCGGCGACCTGGCTGATCCAGTTGTGCGGCAGGTTGGGCCCGGTGAGAAACAGGGTTTCCGGATAGAAGTTGCCGATGTAGTCGCCGATGAACACCTTGCCGGAACTGGCGACGATCAGGTGCAGTTCGTATTCCTTGTGAAAATGCCAGCGCACAAGCGGGCAGGGGAAGCCGTGCTGGCGATAGATGATGGACAAACCGTTATGGTCGTCCATCAACTCGTAGGAAGGATCGGTCACGCGAGCGGTTCGGGTCATGACGGGCACTTTTTTATTATCGCTGCGCGATCATGCCTCGTTTTTCGACATTTGTGCCACTTCTGCACGGTCGCCCGTTTACGCCGCTTGGTTGAGCTTGGCGCGAGCCTTTTGCAGGTTGGCCATCTGGCAGAAACGCACGATGTGCGAGTTTTTGATGAAGTCGAAATTGATGATGTTGCACTTGCGCGCCCAATCCGACTGAGCCGGGTCGAACCAACTGTCGAGACTGTCGAGGATTCGCTGCGGGCCGCCGAGGGTGTAACTGGTTGCCGACAGCGACCACGGGCGAAGCGTACTGACGGCTGTGCTCAATACGTTGGTGATATAGCCATGCAGATCCGAGGTACTGACGTGCGATTGACCGATCCATTTGTGATTGATCTGGCTGTAGAAACGATAGTCCCGCGTGTCCCAGGTCATCGGCGCGGCCACCATGATGCGTTGCAACGGATTGATGGCTTTTAGTTGGCCCAGCGTCAGATGCAGATTGTCGGTGGGAATCAGTCGCTCACCGAGGTTTTCCACTAACGCCGCTTTGAATTCCGCGTGATTGAATGGATCTTTAGCGCCGGAAAGTTCATGAAAGTCGAGGATGATGAACTCATCCGGACTTCTTTCATAAAATCCCTTCACGTCCCGTATAAGGTCTTCGAGAGTTCGTGAAGAGGTATATCCATTGTGGTGGAAGCGGAATTTGGCCAGTTGGTTTGCTTTGTTGTCGTAAACGAGGCGCACGTCGAGTGCGCGCGCGCCGCGATTCAACTGCGAATAAAAGGAAACGTCCTGACAGGCAAGCCAGTTTTTCCCGGGAATCAGCGCGTAAGAGGCATCCCAGTCACAGCCGGCGTTATGCGCACCGGGCAGAGTCATTTCGAAGAGTGAAAGATTGTCAATGTCTGGCGCGTCAGCCATCCACTGATAGGTTTGAATGTTGTCGAAGTTTTCCATGTTGCATATCCTGCGAATGAAGTTAATGAAAAAGTTGCGCGCAGGATGTTTATAAGCATATTCAACGGGTCGAGAAAGTGTGCTTTTAATGCAAGTGATGTAGTTGGAGCAATTATCAATCCGCTGGATGTAATTGGTTCTTGGCCTCAATCCATTGAGCCATGTACTGGGTACTTTTCAGTGTGTGGTGTCGTAACATGGCACCAGTAAAGTTATTGTTTCTAAGTTGTGCCAGGTTTTGTCGGCAATCGTTGATCCTGTCGATCAGACGAGGGGCGTGCACGCTGCGCTGATAACGCTGCTGCAAAAGTGTCGACGCCTCAATCTGCGCTTGCTGCCAGCGCAGCGGATTTTCGTACAGTTGCACGGCCTGTTCGGCAAAGCTGTTCGCGTCGAGGGCAACGGCTCCTGGCCACGGCGTGTCGCCATGCATGGCTTCGGCGCCAATCGGCGTGGTGACACTGGGCGTGCCGCACAGCATGGCATCAAGCAGTTTGCCCTTGATGCCGGCGCCAAAGCGCAACGGTGCCAGGCAGACTCGGGCTGCAGACATCACCTCGAGGGCATCTTCGGCCCAGTCCATGATGTGAAAGCCTTGCGCGGGATTGTGCAGCGCTGTGGCCTTGGGCGGCGTATAGGCACCATAGACATGCAGTTGCGCGCGAGGCAGCCGCGCGCGGATCAGCGGCCACAGGGTGGTTTTCATCCAGAGCACGGCGTCCCAGTTCGGCGCGTGGCGGAAGTTGCCAATGCTGAGGAAATGCGCGCGTTCGGCGAAGCCTGGCAGGGCGGTTTCCGGAAGATCGATCATCAGCGGACACCAGTGCAGGATTTGCCGTGGCAGGCCGAATTGCCCTGCGAGCAAGTCGATTTCGACTTCGGAAATCATCAGATTCAAGTCACACCGATACAGCGCAGCGATTTCCCGTTTGGCCAGATCGGTGCCGGCCATCAACTGGAATTCTTCGTGCAATGCCGGTGCAAACAGCCCGGTGAAATCAGTCTGCTCGTCGTTGCTTTTCAGCCGGTCCTTGAGGCGCTGATGACGCGCATGACGCAGGCTTTGCAGATCAGAAGTTTCCAGGATACGCAGGGCGTCCGGACAGTGTTTCTCCACGCGCCAGCCAAACTGTTCTTCCATCATGAACTGATCGAACAGCACGATATCCGGCGCCAGCGCGCTGATGAACGCGTCGAAACTGCTGTTGTTGAGCTGAATCGGCACTTCCTCAATGCCCATCGCTGTCAGGTCAGCCTTGTGCTCACCCGGGCCGGCCGGGCTGCTGAAGGTGACTTTCCATCCTTGCTCCAGGAACGTCTCGAGGATCTGCATGACATGCCCGCTGGCCGCTGAGGATCGGGGCTCGGGCCAGACGTAGCCGATGACCAGAACTTTGGTGTTATGCGAATGGCTCACGACTGATCCTCTGACCCATGGAAAAGGGTGCAATTAAATCACAGCGAGGTGATCGGATTGCACCCTGTTCACCGCCAGGCCGTTTCAGTGCTTAGCTGACGGGTTTGGCGAGATTGAGCAGCAGCGGCCCCTGCAGGAACTTGCCAGCAGCGGTGTTCCTCACGGCCTCATCGATGGTCTTCATATTGAAGCTCAAGATGGCCGGACGGGTTTGCGCTTGATCGAGCAGGGACACCGCGAGCATGTAGGACTCGGCGTTGGCCAGCGCAGGATGTTTCTGCACCAGTTTCGGCAGACTGGCCTTCACCCGGTCGTACTCGACGAATCCCTCCCGGTGCGCACTTGCATGATGTGGATTGATCAGGTTGTCCGGATGTGCCTTGCGCGCATCACGGGCCAGCTCGAGCAATCCGACGGCATCGAATTCTGCGTGATACAACTCGGGGTAGACCTTGCCGTAATACAGATCGAGGGTGTCCGGGCCACCGTGGGACATCTCATGAATCAAAACGTCGGCGACGCAACCGACGTCGTAGCGTGACGACTTGTAGAACTCGTTCAGATTGTCCGGATAGATCGACAGAAACCTGACGGCCGATTCGTCGATTTTCTCGCCGGTGCGCAGCGCCGTCTTCCAGCGCTTGTACGCCGCAGGCGACAGCGAGGCGATCACGTCCGGCTGATGGGGGCGGAACGTTACGTTACTGAAGCTGATCGATTCGAGATCCTTGCGCATGGTGCTGAAGTGTTTTGACAGATGTTGGACCACTTCATCGGAATCGTTGCCGAATACATGCTTGAGCACCGCGCTGATGTCGTCGTTGGATGACCGCTGCGACAGCGCGCTGATGGCGTTGTCCAGTTTGGTCCGTGCACGGGGAATGGCTTTTTTCAGATAGCCCCGGGTGTAACTGAACGGCTTGAAGCGGCCGAACAGGCGCCGCAGCGGGGAGAAATTCCCGAGGTCGAGTATTTTCAGGCGCGGCCCCCAGGCGCCGCCGGTGCGGATGTTCAGCGCGTGCCAATCGTGGTTGCGCTCGAGCACTGCGATGTCGATCGCCTCGCCAAGCGCGTCGGCCCCTCGCCAGGTCGCCTGACGCACATCGCGGGTGTGGGAAAGCTTGATCCAGTCACGACCCTCAGTGCCATGCATCAATCGTCTCAATTGCACGCTGGCGCTGTGCGCGGCGTCGAGCGCGTTTTCCCCGGCAAATACGACTCCGCGCTTGACCAGACGCAAGCCCTTGCGGGCAAGGGTGGGCACGCCGTCGAGCGGGTTGATCAACGACACGGCTGCTCGGGCCACGGCTTTCGCGACCTTCAGCAGTTTGAGGGTGGTCGACCCGGTCTTGGCGATGATGCTCGCTGCCGACGCGCCAAGACCGACCAGCAGACCGATGACCGACAGGCCGTCCAGAACGCAGCCACCGATGCCTTCGGCCACACGATCGGTGCGTCCGGAACGAATGTCTTCAATGCACTGTTTGAACGGCACGATGACATTGACTGCCAGGTTCTCGACGGTTTCCCTGGTGTCGCGCCATTCTTCCAGGCCGTTGCGTACATCCAGAGCGGCATACAGCTCTTCGCGGCGGGCAACCGGATGGTTGTCCAGCACGCACTCGGCGATCTCATCCAGTTGCGCTGAGAAGAACAGCGGAACCGCGCGCACATCGGTCGCTTCGAGTTGCAACTGCCAGAGCTTTTCAACCACCACTCTGGATGTCACGCCCTGACGTGGTTCGCTGCCTTCGCGGTAGGCGGCGTAATCCAAGGGCCACTCGCTGGCTTTGTTTTTGTCCTGGAAATCGTATTTGCTGCCGGTATACGAGAGGGTCGGACGCTGGTTGAGCAGGCCGCTGTCTTGCAACCGGACCGCCAGATCGGGACGCTCGCAGCAGAGGCCGCGCAGCGTGAACAGTTCGTAGGCGCGGACCTGATCGCCGTGGGTGCAGCACAGAATGATCCCGTAACGCCCGTTGGCTTCATCCCGCTGGATTTGTGTTTCCTGATTCGGATTGAGTGGATTGACTTCTTTCCTGACGGTGTAAAGAGTCATTTTTCCGCGGGTCAAGGCGAGACGATCGCGCTCCGGCATTTGCGTGATCGCCATTTTGATCAGTGACGACAAGCCCTCGCGCACGTTCTCGTAGTAACGATCAAACGCCTGTTCAAACAGTGGCAACGGCGATTGCAGTTCGGCCAGGCGGGCGAAAGCATCGGCTGGGGGGTGGAAGTTATCGCGGGTCTTGAATTTGTCCGACAGCTGTCCGTCCTCAACCAGATCCCCGGAAAGATACAGATCGAGAATCGACAGGCGCATGCGCAGCAGACCATTGATTGCGTATTCGTTGTTGTCAGTGGCACTGGCGAGGAAGTCCCAGAACTCGCTGAGGATTCCCGCTGGATGCGCAGCCTTGAGACCTTCCAGCCAGCTACGTTCGCCGAAACTGTCCAGGTACTTTATTTCGAAGGCCTGCTGTTCGAGATAGGGGCCGGCGGGCATCACTTCCTCCAGTGCCCGCAAGGCGATTTTGCGCCGGTCGGGGGGCGCGCTGGACAACCCGGTCTCAGATTGGGCAAGGGCTCCCATGTAGCGCGAAAAATACGCGCTGGCCTTGATCACCGCTGCCTTGTCGTAGTCCTTGGCACTGCGGTAGGGGATAACCCCGGTCAGTACCGCCCAGTCCACCACCGCCGCGATCGCTGCCGTTTCGTACAGCTTGTCGAGCTCGGGGGAGGCCGGAGTCAGTTCGGAAAACGTCTTGAGTTGCGCAAATGTCATGGCGCGCGTGCTGCCAGGGGCGGCGTGTTCGATGACCGCGACGGTCTGGCGAACAGTTACCCAGCCAGGCTTGTCCAGCGTCAGCCCGGGCGGGATCTGTCCGATCAGCAGCTCCGGAGCTCCGCCCGCCAGTAACAGATGCGCTGCCAGTGGGGCGTTGTGCGCTTCGCTCAGGCCTTGGTCAACCAGATGCTGTTCGAACAAGACGCGTACTTGCGCGGCGCTTCGTCCGGCATTCGCTGGCTGATAGAAGTCATAACCCGCGACAAGGGGTTGATCGGACCGCAATTGCATGTCGATGATCAGCGCCGCCAGCACCAACTCGTCGAGCTGGCGATCGCGGACGTCCGGGTCATCGGCTTCCAGATGCCAGCCGAGCCGCTCATGCAACGTGGCTCCGAGTGCGCGAGCGGTCTTGCCACGCAGGAAGTTTTGCAGAAACTTGTCTGCGTGCTCGCGTATGTCCGGCGCCGGGATCAGGTTGAAGTTGGCGAACGCCAGTGCCTGCAACAGGCTAGTCGCACCTCGGGTCAACTCATGCACGGTATGGGTGATGACGTGGCGGTCTGTGATCGATAAATGAAACGGCGAGGATTGATCGGCGTGGAGCAGTTCGTGGTAATCGCCCAGGATGGGTGGCTCAGGCAGTTCGAAGGCCAGCCATTCGATCAATGACCTGGTCTCGCCAATAGTGGTCGGCACGTTATAACCGTGGAAACTCAACCACTGCACTATGCCGATCACTTGGCCGGAATAAACCACCCCGCCAATGCTTTTTGCCAGATCGGCAAGCATGTTGACTTCTTCGGAAAAGATTGACGTTTGCGCGCTATCGAATGCAACGCTGAACCGATGGGATTCAAACTCCGAAGCATAAACAATGAAAATGCTGGCGTTGGCGTCAACCCCTAGCTGGATATCAGCGGCATACGAGTGTTTGCGTAATAGCTGAGCAAACTCGGGGGCCTCGATCATTGTTTCAAAGGCATTGCGTGCCGGCTCACAGCGTACATCAAAACTGCTGCCGATAACCCTGGGTATGAAACGATCCTGCACATTGAATACGCTGCTGGAAGGCAGGGAGGCGCTTGCCGAGTAATCACCGGCAGAGACACTGAATTCACTCGCTTCAAGAGCTTTGGCAAGCGCCCCGGCAATAAGGGCGCGTTCCTGTTTGTTGTATGCGGAGCGATCGACGGCGGCAGGCACGTCGGATGAGATGAACTGCATGGCTCTATCCTGAATGAATATGGAAAGTTCCTTGGCGGTATTCGTTATTTATTAACGTGGCCAAAGTTCATTCAGGATAGAGATGCAGCTCGGATAATGGCGGTGATAGTTGATTACCGGGTGTTATCGGATATGACAAGTTGCTTCCAGTGAAACAACTATCAGGATTTTTTCAGGATGCTTTTGACTTTGTCGCGCAATTGATCGATGGAAAACGGTTTGCCGATGGCATGCATGTCGGCGGGCACCGGAATATTTTCGGCATAACCGCTGGCAAACAGGATGGGCAGAGCAGGGCGCAGTTCCCGCGCCCTGTCAGCGAGTTCGCGGCCATCCATGCCAGGCAGGCCATGGTCGGTCATCATCAAATCGATCTGCTCGCCAGCGTTCGCGAGAATCTTGAGTGCCGCATTACCGTCTTCAGCCTCCAGCACAGTGAATCCCAGCTCCTCAAGCACATCCACGATGAGCATGCGCACGATGTTGTCATCTTCTACGACAAGGATGGTGGAGGCATTGGCAGACATGGCGGGACTCTCAAAAATTGAAATCGGGGGATACCGGGTGATCGAAATTGCCGGGCTCTTGCATGAGTAAGTGGCGCATAGCCACAAGTTCCCAGGCTGATACAAAAAAGAACACGTACGTGCGGTGCGGCAAGGATAACCGTTGGCGTCGTCCAATGCGCAGGCGTGCGTAGGAAAATGCCATCAAATGTGTGAGAAAAATGGATCCATGCCAGGGTTTTGGGGCAAACTCTCGGGTTTTCAACAGTTCGACAAGGCTGCCCCATGTCCTCTCCGTCCTCGGTTGATGAACAACGGTTCCGCAAACTCCTGAGTCGCAACGTCAGCCTGCCGCTGGGCGTCGGCGTGCTCAGTGCGGTGTTTTTCGTCTCGCTGATCACTTATTTGCTGTCCGTCATCCAATGGGTCGAGCACACCGACCGGGTGATCAATAACGCCAATGAGGCGGTGAAACTCACCGTCGATCTGGAAACCGGCATGCGCGGTTATCTGCTCAGCGGTGACGAGCACTTCCTCGACCCATATGAAATCGCCAAACCGCGTATCGATGTCGCCCTCCATACGTTGCTGGAGCTGACCGCCGATAATCCGGTGCAGACCGATCGCCTGCGGCGTTTGCAGGCGTTGCAGGTGGAGTGGGCCAATTACGCGCAGTCGATGATCGATCTGCAGCGCAGCAGCGGCGATTATCGCGGTGCGGTCAAGGCCGGGCGGGGCAAGCGCCTGACCGATGAAATTCGCAAGCAGTTCGAAGACGTCATCGAGACCGAGCAGGTGCTGCGTGCCACACGCAACGAAGACGTGCGCCGCACTACGATCTGGAGCATCACGCTTTACCTGATCTTCATCGTCGGTATCAGCGGGTTGCTGGCTTACATCGGTCGACGGGACCTGGTCAATCTCTCGACCAATTACAGCGCCAACCTCGCTGCGCAACAGGCCAGCGCCGAGCGTCTGGAGAAACAGGCGTGGCTGCGTAACGGCCAGACACAATTGGCCGAGCAGGTGCTGGGGCAACTGACGCTCAATCTGCTGGGGCGCAACATCCTGCAATTCTGTGCGCAATACCTCGGCACCGCCGTCGCCGCTCTCTATGTGCGCGAAGAGCATGGCGGCCTCAAGCGCGTCGCTACTTACGGCTTCTCACGCGAGCAGGAAGAGCTGAATCAAACGATTTACAGTGGCGAGGGCATCGTCGGCCAGGTCGCAGAACAAGCACGCTTGATCCGTCTCGATTCGGTCCCGGCCGACTATTTCAAAGTCAGCTCCGGCCTCGGCGCCGGCCTGCCGCACAGTGTGCTGGTGGTGCCGACCAGCGATGACGACCGGGTCAACGGTGTGATCGAACTGGGTTTCCTGCGTCCGCTGAGCGAGCGCGACATCGAGCTGCTGGAGCTGATTGCCGGCAACATCGGCACCTCGATCGAAGCAGCACGCTACCGTCAACGTTTGCAGGAAGTGTTGGCCGAAACCCAGCAGCTCAATGAAGAGCTGCAAGTGCAGCAGGAAGAGCTGAAGACTGCCAACGAAGAGCTGGAAGAGCAGTCGCGGATTCTCAAGGAATCCCAGGCGCATCTGGAAACCCAGCAGGTGGAGCTGGAGCAGACCAACGAGCAGCTCGCCGAACAGCGCGATGCGATGGACAAGAAAAATACCGAACTGAATCAGGCGCAGATCCAGCTCGAAGAGCGTGCCGAAGAGCTGCAACGCTCGAGCAAGTACAAGTCCGAATTCCTTGCCAACATGTCCCACGAACTGCGCACGCCGCTGAACAGTTCGCTGATTCTGGCCAAGCTGCTGGCGGAAAACCCGCAGCAGAATCTGTCGGCGGAACAGGTCAAGTTTGCCGAATCGATCTACTCGGCGGGCAACGATCTGCTCAACCTGATCAACGATATTCTGGATATTTCCAAGGTCGAGGCCGGCAAGCTCGAAGTGCTGGCCGAAAACACCCGCGTCGATCGTTTGGTCGACGGCTTGCGCTCGATGTTCGAGCCGTTGGCCGCCGATAAGAAACTGGCCTTCAGCGTCGAGGTTCAGCCGGACGCGCCAGCCTTGCTGTTCACCGACCGCCAGCGCCTGGAACAGGTCATCAAGAACCTGCTGTCCAACGCGATCAAGTTCACCGAGCACGGCGCAGTCAGTCTGACCATCACCGCGCAGCCGAACGACCACATTGCCTTCAGCGTCAAGGATTCCGGGATCGGCATCGCCGCCGATCAGCAGGAAAGTATCTTCGAGGCGTTCCGTCAGGCGGATGGCACCACCAACCGCAAGTACGGCGGCACCGGTCTGGGCCTGTCGATCTCGCGAGATCTGGCGACACTGTTGGGCGGTTCGATCAGCGTCGACAGCGTACCGGGGCAGGGCAGTACATTCACCCTGGTGTTGCCGCGTCAGTACCACGAATTCGGTGACTCGCCGGCGGCGCCGCTGACCTTCCACCCGGCACCTGCGACGCCGACACCGCTTGCCGTTGCGGCGCCGGTGGCATCGGCAATTCCGGCGGTCATCCCGCGCTTCGCCGATGACCGCAACAAGGCGCCGTTCGCCACCCGCTGCATTCTGGTGGTGGAAGACGAGCCGAATTTCGCCCGTATCCTCTATGACCTGGCCCATGAGTTGGGCTACATGTGCCTGGTTGCCCACGGCGCCGACGAAGGCTACGACCTGGCCCGCGAGTTCGTGCCGGATGCGATCCTGCTCGACATGCGCCTGCCGGATCACTCTGGCCTCACCGTGCTGCAACGCCTGAAGGAACGCGCTGAAACCCGGCACATTCCGGTGCACGTGATTTCCGTCGAAGACCGCGTCGAGGCCGCCATGCACATGGGCGCCATCGGCTACGCGGTGAAGCCGACCACCCGCGAAGAGCTCAAGGACGTGTTCGCCCGTCTCGAAGCCAAGCTGACGCAGAAGGTCAAGCGCGTGCTGTTGGTCGAGGATGACGATCTGCAACGCGAAAGCATCGCGCGGCTGATCGGCGATGAAGACATCGAAATCACCGCGGTCGGTCTGGCACAGGACGCGCTGGAGCTGCTGCGCACGACCATCTACGACTGCATGGTCATCGACCTGAAGCTGCCGGACATGCTCGGCAACGATCTACTCAAGCGCATGTCCACCGAGGACATCTGCTCGTTCCCGCCGGTCATTGTCTACACCGGACGCAACCTGACCCGCGATGAAGAGGCCGAACTGCGCAAGTATTCGCGTTCGATCATTATCAAGGGCGCGCGCTCGCCGGAGCGGCTGCTGGACGAGGTCACACTCTTTCTGCACAAAGTCGAATCGCAGCTGTCCCATGAACGGCAGAAGATGCTCAAGACCGCGCGCAGCCGCGACAAGGTCTTCGAAGGTCGCAAAGTGCTGCTGGTAGACGACGATGTGCGCAACATCTTCGCCCTGACCAGCGCACTGGAACACAAGGGCGCGGTCGTGGTGATCGGCCGTAATGGCCGCGAAGCGATCGAGAAACTTCACGAAGTCGAGGACATCGACCTGGTGCTGATGGACGTGATGATGCCGGAAATGGATGGCTTCGAAGCCACCATGGAAATCCGCAAGGATCCGCGCTGGCGCAAGCTGCCGATCATCGCGGTGACGGCCAAGGCCATGAAGGACGATCAGGAGCGCTGCCTGCAGGCAGGCGCCAACGATTACCTGGCCAAGCCCATCGACCTGGATCGTCTGTTCTCGCTGATACGTGTGTGGTTACCGAAAATGGAACGCATCTAGTGGAACGCAGCAGTTCAGCCGAGCGCAACAGCGAAATCGAATTACGCTTGTTGATCGAGGCGATTTACCTGAAATACAGCTATGACTTTCGCGACTACTCCGGCGCTTCGATCAAGCGCCGGGTGCAGCACGCGCTGAGTCAGTTCGAATGCGCGACCATCTCGGCGCTGCAGGAGAAAGTCCTGCACGACCCGACGGCGTTCATGCAACTGCTGCAACTGCTGACGATCCCGGTCAGCGAGATGTTCCGCGATCCCTCGCACTTTCTGGCGATCCGCAACGAAGTGGTGCCGCTGCTGCGTACCTATCCGTCGCTGAAGATCTGGATCGCCGGCTGCAGCACGGGCGAGGAGGTCTACTCGATGGCGATTCTGCTGCGCGAAGAAGGCCTGCTCGACCGCACGATCATCTACGCCACCGACATCAATCCGCGCTCGCTGGAAAAGGCCAAGCAAGGGATTTTCTCCATGGAAAATGTCCGCGCCTACACCGCCAATTACCAGCAGGCGGGCGGCCAGCGCTCCTTTGCCGATTACTACACGGCAGCCTATGGCTACGCGATTTTCGACAAGAGCCTGTGCGAGAACGTGACGTTCGCCGACCACAGCCTGGCGACCGACAGCGTGTTTTCCGAAACCCAGTTGATCTCTTGCCGCAATGTGCTGATCTACTTCAACAAGAAGCTGCAGGACCGGGCGTTCGGGCTGTTTCATGAATCGCTGTCGCATCGCGGCTTTCTGGTGCTGGGCAGCAAGGAAACCCTGGATTTTTCCAACTACTCGAACCAGTTCGAAGCGTTGGTCAAACAAGAACGGATCTACCGCAAACTATGAACGACACCCCGAGCCTGCCTCGCATCGAGGCTGTCGTGATCGGCGCCTCCGCAGGCGGTGTCGAAGCCTTGCTGACCCTGCTCGGGCCGCTGCGCAAAGGCTATGTGCTGCCGATCATCATCGTCCTGCATCTGCCGGAAGAGCGCCGCAGTCATCTGGCTGAAGTGTTTTCCCGGCGCCTGGCGATGCCGGTAAGAGAAGCCGAAGACAAGCAGGATATCGAAGCCGGCACGGTGTACTTCGCCACGCCCGGTTATCACTTGTCGATCGAAGCGGATCGCAGCCTGTCGCTGAGTCTCGAGGATCGCGTGCACCATTCGCGGCCTTCAATCGATTACCTGTTCGAGTCCGCCGCCGACGTCTACGGCCCGACACTCGCCGCCATACTGCTGACCGGCGCCAATCAGGATGGCGCGCGCGGGTTGGCCTGCGTCAAGCGCTGCGGCGGCCTGAGCATTGTTCAAGATCCCAAGGATGCACAAGTCGCCACCATGCCCCAGGCTGCACTGAACGTTCTGCAGCCGGATCATGTCCTACCCATTCACGGCATCGGCCGTCTGCTAGTCGAGCTGGAACGAATCGCATGCTGAGTAATATCCAAGCCAAACTGTTGATCGTCGACGATCTGCCGGAAAACCTGTTGGCGCTGGAAGCGCTGATCAAGCGCGAGGATCGCACGGTCTACAAGGCTCTGTCGGCGGACGAAGCACTGTCGCTGCTGCTGCAACACGAATTCGCCATGGCCATTCTCGACGTGCAGATGCCCGGCATGAATGGCTTCGAACTGGCCGAGTTGATGCGTGGCACCGAGAAGACCAAGAACATCCCGATCATCTTCGTCAGCGCCGCCGGCCGTGAACTCAACTACGCGTTCAAAGGCTACGAAAGCGGTGCGGTGGACTTCCTGCACAAGCCGCTGGATATCCACGCGGTGAAGAGCAAGGTCAACGTTTTCGTCGATCTGTATCGCCAGAGCAAGGCCATGAAGCAGCAGGTCGAGGCGCTGGAGCAGGCCCGACGCGAGCAGGAAGCGCTTTTGCAACAGCTGCAAAGCACTCAGCTTGAGCTCGAGCAAGCGGTGCGCATGCGCGATGACTTCATGTCCATCGTTGCCCACGAAGTTCGCACACCGCTCAATGGCCTGATTCTCGAAACCCAGCTGCGCAAGATGCACCTGGCCCGGGACAACGCCTCGGCGTTCACCCTCGACAAGATGCAGGCGATGGTTGACCGCGATGAGCGACAGATCAAAAGCCTGATCCGCCTGATCGAAGACATGCTCGATGTCTCGCGGATCCGCACCGGCAAGCTGTCGATCCGCCCGAGTCGTTTCGATCTGGTGCAACTGGTCAGCAATCTGCTGCAGAACTTCGCCCCGCAAATGGAAGCGGCGGAGACCAGTGTGTCCTTTGAGGCGACGGCGCCGGTTGAAGGTTGCTGGGACGAATTTCGCATCGAGCAAGTGGTGTCCAATCTGCTGACCAATGCCTTGCGTTATGGCGGGCGGAGCCCGATTCAGGTGCGCGTTTATCGCGAAGGTGAAGAGGCACGGGTCGAAGTTCAGGACCACGGCATCGGTATCAGCGCCGAGAATCAGAAGCGTATTTTTCAGCAGTTCGAACGGGTGTCCGCCAAGACGGTGGTGGCCGGGCTCGGGCTGGGTCTGTTCATTTCCGAGCAGATCGTCGCCGCCCATGGCGGCTCCATCGTCGTCGAGAGTGAAATCAACGAGGGCGCCCTGTTTCGCGTTTGTCTGCCGATCCAGGAAAACGGCATATCCGACGCAACCTCTGAGTGACCACACGGTCGTATCAGCAGCTATTGACCGAACATAGGCTTCCCATGAGCGTAGATGCGCAAGATGTAGTACTCGTCGTCGAAGACGAACCGGTTATCTTGATGGTCCTGACGGATTACCTGTCAGGGCAGGGCTATCGCGTGTTGCAAGCGGAAAATGGCGAGCAGGCTTTCGAGATCCTCGCCAGCAAACCTCACCTGGACATGCTGATTACCGATTTTCGCCTGCCGGGGGGAATCTCCGGCGTGCAGATCGCCGAGCCGGCCGTCAAATTGCGACCGGACCTCAAGGTGATCTTTATCAGCGGCTACCCGCAGGAAATCCGCGAGACTGGCAGTCCGATCACCAACAAGGCACCGATTCTCGAAAAACCGTTCGATCTGGATGTGTTGCAGGAAAAGATTCAGGAATTGCTGGCCTGATTAAAACGACGGGCGCCGTAATCCGTCATCACGGCGCCCGTTGTTTTAGCTATTGATCATCTCGCGCACCTTGGCGGTGAGCAGATCAAAGGTGAAGGGCTTGGTGATCATCTGCATCCCCGAGTCGAGGAAGCCACCACGCACCGCCGCGTGCTCGGCATAACCGGTAATGAACAAGACTTTCAGACCCGGTCGATATTGCCGACCGACCTCCGCCAGTTGCCGACCATTCATGCCCGGCAGACCGACGTCGCTGATCAGCAGATCGATACGCTGCGTCGAGTTGAGGATCGGTACCGCGCCATCGGCGTCACTGGCCTCTACGAACGCGTAACCCAACTCACTGAGCACGGCGCTGACCAACACCCGCACCGCCGGGTCGTCTTCGACGATCAACACGGTTTCGCCGTCCATCGCGTAGGGCGCCTGTTGCGAATCAGAGACCGGTTGCTCGGCTTCCTCACCGCGAAAACGCGGCAGATACAGTCTGACAGTGGTGCCCTGATCGACTTCACTGTCGATCGAAACGTGCCCGCGCGATTGCTTGCTGAAGCCATAGATCATCGACAGGCCCAACCCGGTGCCCTGGCCGATCGGCTTGGTGGTGAAAAACGGATCGAACGCGCGGCTGACTACGCTCTGCGGCATGCCGCTGCCGTTGTCAGTGACGCTGAGCATCACGTAGTCGCCCGGTTCCAGATTGCTGTAAGCCGCAGTGAAATCGCGATGCAGAACCTGATTGCTGGTCTCCACCACCAGTTTTCCGCCCTCGGGCATCGCATCACGGGCGTTGATTACCAGATTGAGCAGGGCGCTTTCGAGTTGATTGGGATCGGCTTCGGCCACCCAGAGGTTGTCGTCCAGGCGCATTTCCAGATGAATGCTTTCATTGAGGCTGCGTTGCAGCAGCTCGCCCATCGATAGCACCAGCGTGTTCATTTGCACGGCTTTCGGGTCGAGTGACTGACGGCGCGAGAACGCCAGCAGGCGATGGGTCAAGCCGGCGGCGCGGTTGGCGGACGTCACGCCGAGATCGATCAGGCTGTCGAGATCCTCGGTACGCCCCCTGGCCAGACGTCGGCGCAGCAGTTCGAGGCTACCGATAATGCCGGTGAGCATGTTGTTGAAGTCGTGGGCGATGCCGCCAGTGAGTTGGCCGACCGCTTCCATTTTCTGCGATTGGCGCAGCGCTTCTTCGTTGTGGCGAAGTTGCGCGGTGCGTTCTTCGACCTGCTGCTCGAGGGTTTCCAGGGTCGATTGCAGGCGTCGTTCGCTTTCACTCAGGTCGATCAGACGATCGCGCGCTTCATATTGTCGTCGCCGCCCGCGCAGGGCGGCGGAGACCAGACTGACCAGCGTCGCGGGATGGAAAGGTCGTTCGAGAAACGTCACGTTGCCCAGCAGCGCGCTCAGTCGCGACGGCGGCCCCTGTTCCTCGCCGCCGTGATGAGTCAGCAGGACGATTGGCAGATCCGACCATGCGGGTTGCTGATCGAGGTATTCGATCAGATCACCGAGTTCCGGCCCGCGCAGCGCTTCGGCGGCAATCAGCAGCAGCCCTGCGCCGAGTTCCAGCTCGGTCCGCAGGGCGCCAAGATCCGGCGCAATCAGGCCACCGTATCCGGCCTCATTGAGGATCATCAGCGCAATCTGACTGTCGCGACCCATGGGCGCCAGAATCAGCACCCGTTCGGCCAACGGGGTATTGACCGTCACAAGCTTTCATCCTCGAGCAGCGGATTACCCGCTCCGATGTAGGTCGGCACGCCACGCAGCACGCCCTGGAAGGATTCCAGCGGTTGACCGATGGTCATGCCGCGCGAGGAAATCCGGTATTCGCGAATGGTCGATTCGTGGCTACCGGTGCGTTTTTTGATAATCGAAATGGCCCGACGGACCTTGCCCAGGGCTTCGAAGTAACGCAACAGAATCACCGTGTCGGCCAGGTAGGTGATATCCACCGGCGCCTGCATGTCGCCGACCAGACCGTGCTGGGCAACTGTCATGAAGGTCGCCGCGCCTTTACGGTTGAGGTACAGCAGCAGCTCATGCATGTGCAGCACCAGCGCGTTTTCTTCCGGCATCGCCGCTTGATAACCGTTGATGCTGTCGATAACGACGGTCTTGATGTCGCGCTCGTCAACGCAACGGCGCACGCGATGCGACAACTCACCGGGCGACAGCTCAGCGGCGTCCACTTGCTCGATCAGCAGATTGCCAGTCGCCTGCAAGGCTTTAAGGTCGATGCCGATATGGCGCATACGCTCGAACAGCAAGCCCAGCTCTTCATCGAAAATGAACAGCGCGGCTTTCTCGCCGCGAGCCACCGCAGCGGCAGCGAAGATCATCGAAATCAGTGATTTGCCGGTACCGGCCGGGCCGAGAATCAGCGTGCTTGAGCCGGTTTCGATACCGCCACCGAGCAGGGCGTCCATTTGCGGGATACCGCTGGACAACTGCAGACGTGCGTAATCGCCGCGATGTTCGGCCGCCACCAGGCGTGGAAAGACGTGGACGCCGTCGCCCATGATGGTGAAGTCATGGAAACCGCCACGGTATTTCTGTCCGCGATACTTGACCACTCGTACTCGACGACGCTCGGCGCCGTAGCTCGGTGTCAGCTCTTCAAGGCGGATGACGCCGTGGGCGACACTGTGCACGGTTTTGTCGAGGGACTCAGTGGTCAGATCATCGAGCAACAGGACGGTGGCGTCGTAGCGCACAAAGTAGTGCTTGATCGCCAGGATCTGCCGACGATAGCGCAAGGAGCTTTGCGCCAGCAGACGGATTTCCGAGAGGCTATCGAGCACCACGCGGGTCGGTTTGAAGCGCTCGACCACTTCGAAAATCTGCTTGGTCGCCTCACCCAGCTCAAGGTCCGAGGAGTACAGCAGACTTTGCTGGTGCTCGGCGTTCAGCAGGCTTTCCGGCGGCGTCAGTTCGAAGATCTGGATGTTCTCGTTCAGCTCCCAGCCATGGGAGAGTGCACCTTGACGCAGTTCTTTCTCGGTTTCCGAGAGAGTGATGTACAGGCAGCGTTCCCCCTCCAGCGCTCCGGCGCGGAGGAAATGCAGAGCTACCGTGGTTTTGCCGGTCCCGGGTTCACCCTCGAGCAAAAACACATGGCCGCGAGACAGGCCACCGGCGAGGATGTCATCCAGACCTGCGATGCCAACGGCAGCTTTCGCACTGATCAACTCGTTTGATGTAGTCAAAAAATGCCCTCTTATGACTAGGGTAATCGGCGGCTGGCTTAGGTGAGCCGCCTGAGTAACTTGACCTCAGGGCGTGTTCACGGTTCCGCTTTTTCTTTGGACAGGTGGCCGATTGCACCCGCTATAGCTTGATTAAAGACCTTGTTGCAGGGCCGGGTCGTCTGGATTCAGTTGTTCGAGTTGCGCCAGCAGAATCTGTACATTCTGCAACTGGCCGCTTTCCTTCCAGTAATTGATCAGCAGCACCCGCGCCTTGCGGTCGGCGGGGTGGCGCTGGACGATTTCCTGCAATTGTTTCTGCGCCGCTTCCAGCTCTTCCGCGCTGTGCAGAGTGGTGGCAAGGTCGTAGCGATAATCCTTGTTGTCGGGCTCCAGCTCGACGGCTTTGGACAGGCCCAGCAGCGCGTATTCGCGCTGGCCGTGATGCAGCAGCCACAGACCGAGGGCGTGCTGCAGATAGGCCGAATCAGGCTGCGCCTTGAGCTGGCGGGCGAGTAACTGGCGAGCGGCATCGCTTTGCCCCTGGCGATCGAGTACATCGATCTGCATGACCAGCGCCGGCAGGTTGCCGGGCTCCAGGCGCAAGGTATTGTCCAAGGCCTCTTGAGCCTGTTTGTACTCGGCGTTGTGAATATACAGGCGGGCCAATTGCGCATAATGGGCGGCGCTTTCCGGCTGGCTTTCGAGATTCTGCTGCCAGCCATCGATGGCCTGCTGCAGCGGCGCAAAATACAGGCCTAGCTCGTCAGGCGTCAGGCCGAGCAGGGCGTTGATTGCGGCGAAACGGACCGTTTGTACTTCATCGTCGAGCAACGGCCCGAGCAACAGACTGCGCTGCCCGCCGGGTACGAGGCCGACGATGCTTTTGATCGCCGCGACGCGCACTTGTGGCGCTTCGTGGTGCAAGTCGATATCAGCGAGTTTTAGTGCCTGCGGACTCGGATAATTGGGCAGCTCGCCATGCAGCCAGACCCGGCGCTTGACCGAGATGTCCGGGCGGCCCAATTGCTGGTACAACTGGCGCGCCGCTCCGGGTTCACCGGTGCGGGCGGCGTTGAGCGCTTCGCTGTAGCCATGTTTGATAGCATCGGGAATGGTCGGTGTGCTGCTGCGCAAGGACAGCCAGATGACGCCGAGGATCAGTACGAGGCCTAGGCCGATCAGCAGGTTGCGGCGGGACTGAGTCATGCGGGTTTCCGAAAGCTTCGAACTTGAGCAGAGCGGCAAGCTTCGGTCAGCTTGGCGCGTGAGTCAAACCCTTGCCAGCGAAACGTCCTACGACACGTGTCGACTGTGAAATCCGTCAGGCTTTTGTGGCAGTGTCTACGCTTGCAGAAGTCGTTTTAAAGAGTGTGCCCATGTCAGCGCTGTTCACCTATTTCAAGGCTTTGATCCATCCCGGTCAGGCTGTTTTGCTGTTTGCCCTGCGGACCATCGCCGCCGGGCTGTTGACCCTTTATCTGGCGTTCATTTTCGATCTCGAACAGCCGAAATGGTCGATCATGGCCGTGGTGATTGTCAGCCAGCCACTGGCGGGGATGGCGCTGGCGCGCAGTTTCGGTCAGGTGATCGGCACCACCGTGGGTGCGGCGGTGGCAGTGCTGATCATGGCGATATTTCCTCAGGCGCCGCTGCCGTTCATTACCACATTGGCGTTGTGGCTGGCGCTGTGCACGGCGGGCGGCACGTTGTTGCGCTACACCAGCTCCCAGGCGTTCGTGCTCAGTGGCTACACCGCAGTGGTCGTAGCATTGCTGGCGATTCCGGATCAGGACGGCACCTTTTTGCTCGCCGTCACCCGAGTCACCGAAACCCTGCTGGCGGTGGCCTGCGTGTGTGTGGTCAGCTTGCTCACGGCCCGGCCTGAAGCGGTTGCCAAGGGCTATTTCGCCAAAATCGATCAGGTGATCAAACTGGCGGCCAGCCACGCCGCCGAGGTGCTTCGCACGGAAAAAGGCGAAGCCGAGTTCCAGCGTCGGCAGATGCAACTGCTCGGTGAAATCAGCGCACTGGAAGGGTTGCGGCGCCATTTGTATTTCGATGCGCCGCGTCTGCGCAGTGCCGACAACCTGGTATTGCTGCTCGGCAATCAGCTGATGTTGCTGACGTCGCGACTGACCGCGCTGCGTCATCAACGCGAATTGCTCATCGAGCGCTGGGAGGGCGATCTGCCGCTGGAGGTTCAGCAACTGCGGGCCGAGGAACTGGCATTGCTGGAGCAATTGGCGCAACAGGGTCGCGCGCTGTCTGGCGCCGATCGGCAGCGCTTCGTCACGTTGCAGCAACAGTTCGAAGCCTTGGCCTACAAGGCCGAGCAGCAGACCGAGAACATGAGCGCGACCCTGCGTTCACTGGCGTGGGCGTTGCGTTGGGAGCAGGCGCGCCTGCTGCAGCAACTCGACCAGATTCTCGAACTGAGCGACGCCATACAGGAAGGGCGCCCGGCCAGTTGTCTGTATCGCGGCCAGAGCAGTCCGTTGCACCTGGATTTCACCCTGGCCTCGATGAACGCGATTCGCGCTTTTACTGCGCTTCTGGTCAGCGGGCTGATCTGGATCGAAACCGCGTGGGATGGCGCCCGGGGCGGGATGATTCTGGTGGGGATTCTCTGCTCGCTGATGGCGACCTTCCCGCGTCCGCTGATGGCTGCGCAAAGCTATGCGCGGGGCCTGGGCCTGGCGCTGGTGGTGTCGGCGCTCTATCAGTTCATGCTGGTGCCGGCGATCAGTGATTTCGAGATGCTCGCCTTGCTGCTCGCGCCGCTGCTGTATGCCATTGCCGTGGGCATTTCCAGTCCGGCCACCGCCGGGATAGGCATGGGCCTCGGCCTGTCGAGCTTTCTCATGCTCGGACCGCAAAATACCGGCACCGGGCAGAACACGGCGATCCAATGGTTCGAATTTGCCGGCGCTTATGTCAGTGCAGCGATGCTGGCCCTGATCGTCTATGCACTGATCTTTCCCTTCCGCCCGGACTTGCGCATTCGCCGTTTGTACGGCGAAGCGCGGGAGCAGGTGTACCAGCTCAGCAAAATGCCGGCGACCGATGAACAACAATTCGCCTTCGAGAGTCGGATGACCGATCGCCTGACCAGCATGCTCGGCCTGCTCCCAGCGGCGAACGACCGCGCCATGCAGCGCCTGTACGAAATCAGTCTGGCTTGCGTGGCCGTGGGCGTCGCCATGCATCAACTGCGGCAGCAGGCTTTGAACAATGGATTGCTCACCGACGCGTTCGGCCAGCGCCTGGCGTCGGCGTTACGCAAAACCGGTCGCCTGGTTGCCGGACGCGGTGATGTGCAACTCGCCGCACTGCTTGCCACGCTGCACCAACTCGGAGATGAGCTGGACGAGCTGCACGCCGACAGTCACGAACATTTATGGTCGGTGTTCCGTATGCGCGTGGCGCTGCTGATTGTGGTGTCGTTCCTCGAGCGCCACGGCGAGCATCTGCAACCTCAAGTCCTGCAAGGAGAACCGCAACTTGCCCATTGATTTCGAGATTGGCGGCGTCTATCTGCCGCCGATTGCCCAAGCGCTGTTACTGGCGATTCCGATTTTCATGTTGCTGGACTGGTGCCTGCGGCGCCTGGGCGTACTGCGCCTGGTCTGGCATGAAGCGCTGTTCGAGGGCGCGCTGTACGCCTGTGTCTGTGCCACGCTGATTCTGTTGATGGGAGCCTGATGTCTTGAAAGCGCTAGTTGCACGAATGATGACCGTGGCAGTGGTGATCCTGGCGATCGTCCTTGGCTGGTTCGCCTGGGAGTATTACACCCGCGCGCCGTGGACGCGGGATGCCCGGGTGAGGGCGGATGTGGTGACGCTGTCGGCAGATGTTTCGGGGCGTATCGTCAAACTGGCGGTGCAGGACAACCAGCATGTCGACAAGGGCCAATTGCTGCTGGAGATCGATCCGGCGCGCTATCAATTGGCGGTCGAGCATGCCCGGCGTTCGGTGGAAGTGTCCAAGGCTTCGCTGGGGCAATCGCAAGCGGCGATCGTCGCCAGTGAAGCCCTGCTCAAACAACGCCAGAGCGAAGAACGTCGGCGACGCACGCTGAAGCAAGGCTTCGCGATTTCCGGTGAGGAGTGGGAGAAATCCAGCACCGACGTGGCGGTTGCCCAGGCGGATCTGTTGCGCAATCAGGCCAACCTCGGGCTGGCTGAGGCCAATGTGCAACTGGCGATTGCCGCGCTGACTCAAGCCGAACTGGATCTGCAGCGCACCCGTGTCGAATCGCCGGTCAGCGGTTACGTGACCAACCTGCTGACCCGCCAGGGTGACTACGCGCAGGCAGGCGGAGCACTGCTGGCGCTGGTCGACAGTGATTCGTTCTACGTCAGCGGTTATTTCGAAGAAACCAAGCTGCCGCGAATCGAGGAGGGCGACCGGGTGCGCATTCAGTTGATGAGCGGCGAGAGCTTCGGTGGCACGGTAGAAAGCATCGCCTTCGCCATTGCCGACCGCGAGAACGCGCCGGGCAGTCGACTGCTGGCGAACATCAACCCGAGCTACACCTGGGTGAAACTGGCGCAGCGGGTGCCGGTGCGCATTGGCATTGATGGTGATTTTGCCGGCAAGAACCGCCTGCGCGCGGGCACGACGGCCACAGTGACGGTCCTGGAGGATCACAAATTTCAAGACCGCCCATGAACCACTGTGGGAGCGAGCAGCCTCGCTCCTACAAGGAATTCAAGCGCTGCTCAAGGGCATAAAAAAACCCCGCGACCGAATGATACGCGGGGCAAAAAAATTGGTTGGTTGCGGCCAACCAAAGGAGCTCTTTAACAATCTTTACTGGCTGGCGACCGTCTCCGGTTGCCAGCCACCGCCAAGGGCCTTGTAGATCGCGACAATGCCGCGATACAGCTCGACTTCGGCCTGGGCCTGACTGTCTTCGGCGTTCAGGCGTTCACGCTGGGCGTCGAGCAGGACGAGGAAGTCGGTGGTGCCTTCGCGATAGCGGATTTCCGCCAGATCGGCAGCCTTGCGGCTGGATTCGCTCTGACGAATGAGCGAAATCAAGCGTTGCTGACGTTTGCCGTAATCACTGAAAGCGTTTTCCGATTCTTCCAGAGCCAGCAGCACTTGCTGCTCGTAGTTGGCCAGTGCGCCTTCGGCATCGGCGTCAGCGCCACGCAGACGAGCGCGGACGCTGCCGAGGTCAAACGCAGCCCAGGTAATACTCGGGCCGAGCGCCCAGGCGTTGGCCGCCGAGGAACCGATCTGCGAGCCGCGCCCCGCCGTCCAGCCGAGGAAGCCGCTGAGGCTGACCCGGGGAAACAGGTCGGCTTTGGCCACGCCGATGCGCGCAGTGGCCGAAGCCAGTTGCCGCTCGGCGCTGAGGATGTCGGGACGACGTTGCAGCAGTTCACCCGGATCACCGATCGGCAGCGCTTTGGCAATCGCCGGCAAGTCTTTCGGACTCAGATCCACGGTCAGTTTGTCCGGGCGTTCACCGAGCAGGGTGGCAATACGGTTTTTCTGCCGGACCTGTTCCGCCTGCAACTGCGGCACGCTGGCTTCGACGTTGGCCAGACGTGCATCGGCGCGCTCGACATCGAGCTGATCACCGACACCGGCATCACGCAGGCTGATGGTGATCTTGCGCGACTCCTCCTGGTTGTTGAGGTTGGCCACGGCGATTTTTTCCCGCAGCTGGGCGCCGCGCAGTTGACCGTAGGCGTCGACCAGTTCGGCAATCATGGTGACTTGCAACTGGTACAGATCGGCTTCGGCAGCCTGTTGGTCGGCGTCGCTGGCTTCCAGATTGCGCTGGATGCGCCCGAACAGGTCGAGCTCCCAGGCCATGTCCAGACCCAGGTCATAGCGTTCGCTATTGACCCGGTCGGTGGTCTGGCCGGGAATCTGGCCTTTGCCCAAGTCACTGCTGGCGCGGCTGGTGATGGTCGGCATCGCGTCGTTGCTGGCGTCGTCGCGGATCGCCCGGGCGGCTTTCCAGCGGGCGAACGCCACGCGCAGTTCACGGTTGCCTTGCAGCGACTGACTTACCAACTGGTTGAGGGTCGGATCGTCGAATTGCTGCCACCAGATGCCTTCGAATTTCGAACGGTCGAAGTTCTTTTGCCCGGCGGCGCCGTCGGTGGCGGTCGTGATGTTGGCCGCCTCCGTGGCTGGGGTCTTGTAGTCGGGGCCGACGGCGCAGGCGCTGAGGGCCAGCACCAGCAGACTCGGCAGGAAGACTTTCAGACTCATTGGTGCGCCTCCAGTGGCTTTTGAAGAGTGTGTGCCTTGGCCGCTTTGCGCTGCTCACTGCGTTCAACGAAGTTACGGATCAGCACGTAGAACACCGGCGTCAGCAGCAGACCGAAGAAGGTCACCCCAAGCATCCCGGAGAACACCGCCACACCCATCGCGTGACGCATCTCGGCACCGGCACCGCTGGAGAACACCAGTGGCACCACCCCCATGATGAACGCGAAGGAGGTCATCAGGATCGGCCGCAGACGCAGGCGGCAGGCTTCCAGTACCGCAGCGAGCGGGTCGAGGCCTTCTTCCTGTTTGTCCTTGGCGAACTCTACGATCAGAATCGCGTTCTTGCAGGCAAGTCCCACCAGTACGATCAAGCCGATCTGGGTGAAGATGTTGTTGTCACCGCCGGAAATGATCACACCGGTGATGGCCGACAGCAGGGTCATCGGTACGATCAGGATCACCGCCAGTGGCAGGCTCCAGCTTTCGTATTGCGCGGCGAGTACCAGGAACGCCAGCAGTACGCAGAGCGGGAACACGAACAGCGCGGTGTTGCCGGACAGAATCTGCTGGTACGTCAGGTCGGTCCATTCGTAGGTCATGCCGTTCGGAAGTTCTTCCTTGAGCAGTTTCTCGATGGCTTTTTCCGCCTGGCCCGAGCTGTAGCCGGGGGCTGCGGCACCGTTGATTTCCGCGGTGATGAAGCCGTTGTAGTGCATCACCCGATCCGGGCCGGAGGTGTCGCTGACCTTGATGAAGGTCGCCAGCGGGATCATTTCGCCTTTGTTGTTGCGTACTTTCAGTTGACCGATCTGATCGGATTCAAGACGGAACTGTTGTTCGGCCTGAACGTTGACCTGATAGGTACGCCCGAAGCGGTTGAAGTCGTTGGCATACAGCGAACCCAGGTAGATCTGCAGGGTGTCGAAGATGTCGCTGACGGCCACGCCGTGGGTCTTGGCTTTTTCCCGGTCGATGGCGGCATCGACCTGCGGCACGTTCACCGTGTAGCTGGTGAACAGACCGGCCAGTTCCGGCACGTTGTGGCTCTTGTTGATGATGTTCATGGTTTCTTTGTACAGCTCGTCGTAGCCCAGGTTGCCCCGGTCTTCGATTTGCAGGCGGAAACCACCAATGGTGCCCAGGCCCTGTACCGGCGGTGGCGGGAAGATCGCCATGTACGCTTCCTGAATGTTCGCGTACTGACCGTTCAAGGCACCGGCAATCGCGCCGGCGGACATGCTCGGGTCTTTACGCTCGTCGAACGGTTTCAGGGTCACGAAGACGATGCCGGCGTTCGGGCTGTTGGTGAAGCCGTTGATCGACAGGCCCGGGAACGCTACGGCGCTTTCCACGCCTGGCTGTTTCAGCGCGAGGTCGGACATGCGCTTGATCACGTCTTCGGTGCGATCCAGGCTCGCGGCATCCGGCAATTGCGCGAAGGCCACCAGGTATTGCTTGTCCTGGCCCGGTACGAAACCGGTCGGCGTGCTGGAGAAACCGAAGAACGTCAGCACCATCAGGCCTGCGTACAGCAGCAGAGCGATGCCGCTGCCGCGGATGACCCGGCGCACGGTGCCGACGTAGCCATGGCTGGCGCGGTCGAAGAAGCGGTTGAACGGACGGAACAGCCAGCCGCCGAAGATCTTGTCGAGCACCTTCGAGAAGCGGTCTTTCGGCGCGTCGTGGCTTTTCAACAACACAGCGGCCAGCGCGGGCGACAGGGTCAGCGAGTTGAACGCCGAGATCACGGTCGAGATGGCGATGGTCAGAGCGAACTGTTTGTAGAACTGCCCGGTGAGGCCGGAAATGAACGCCGCCGGAACAAACACTGCACACAACACCAGTGCCGTTGCGATGATCGGCCCGGTCACTTCGCGCATGGCACGTTTGGTGGCTTCGACCGGCGTCAGTCCGAGTTCGATGTTCCGTTCGACGTTCTCTACCACCACGATGGCGTCGTCGACCACGATACCGATGGCCAGTACCAGACCGAACAGCGACAGGGCGTTGAGTGAGAAACCGAACAGGTGCATGACCGCAAACGTACCGATCAACGATACCGGCACCGCCACCAACGGAATGATCGAGGCGCGCCAGGTCTGCAGGAACAGGATCACTACTAGCACCACAAGGATCAGCGCTTCGAACAGGGTGTGAACCACCGCCTCGATCGAGCCACGGACGAAGATCGTCGGGTCATACACGATGCTGTAGTCCATGCCCTGCGGGAAGCCTTTCTTCAGCTCTTCCATCTTGCCGCGCACTTCGTTGGAAATGTCGATGGCATTGGAGCCCGGACGCTGGAAGATCGGAATCGCTACGGCCGGCTGGTTGTTCAGCAACGAACGCAGGGCGTACTGACTGGAGCCGAGTTCGACGCGAGCGATGTCTTTGAGGCGGGTGATCTCCCCGTCGTCGCCAGAGCGAATGACGATGTTCTCGAACTCTTCCTCGGAGACCAGACGGCCCTGAGTGTTGACCGACAGCTGAAAGCTTTGCGCGGTCGGGGCAGGGGGCGCGCCCAGTTGACCGGCGGCGACCTGACGGTTTTGCTCGCGAATGGCGGTGACCACATCGGTCGCGGTCAGATTGCGCGAAGCGGTCTTGTTCGGGTCGAGCCAGACCCGCAGCGAGTAGTCACCCATACCGAACAACTGCACGTCACCGACACCACCCAGGCGAGCGAGCTCGTCCTTGATGTTAAGGATCGCGTAGTTGGACAGATAGAGCATGTCGTAGCGCTTGTCCGGCGAGGTCAAGTGCACAACCATGGTCAGGTCGGGCGAAGCCTTGTCGACGGTGATACCGATGCGCGTCACTTCCTCGGGAAGCTTCGGCTCGGTTCGGGTCACCCGGTTCTGCACCTGCACCTGCGCGTTGTCCAGGTCAGTGCCCAGGGCGAAGGTGATGGTCAGGGTGATCTTGCCGTCAGCGGTCGATTGCGAGGACATGTACAGCATGTTCTCGACACCCGTGATCGCCTGCTCCAGCGGAGCAGCCACGGTTTCACCGATGACCTTTGGGTTGGCGCCCGGGAAGTTGGCGCGCACGACCACGGTCGGCGGCACGACTTCCGGGTATTCACTGATCGGCAACTGGAACAGCGAGATCGCACCGGCGATCAGGATCAACAGCGAGAGCACCGCTGCGAAGATCGGCCGGGAAATGAAGAATTGGGAAAAATTCATCGGAGTTGTCGTCCCTTAACCGCGTGGGGTCGTAGCAGCCAGCTTCGCAGCCGAACCCGATGCGCCCTTGGCAGGGGCAACTTTGGGCAGGTTGCTGGCTTCCAGCGCTTGACGTTGTTGAGCAAGGGCGGCGAGGGTCTGCTCGCTGGCCATCGGAATCACTTCAGGGGTAACCGGAGAGCCGGGACGAACCCGCTGCAGCCCCTTGACGATGATGGTGTCGTCCTTGTTCAGACCGTTGCGAACGATGCGCAGGCCTTCGATCTTCGGACCGAGCTCGACGGCGCGGTAGGCGGTCTTGTTGTCGCCATCCATCACCAGCACGAACTTCTTGCCCAGGTCAGTGCCAACGGCTTCGTCGTTGATCAACATGGCGTTATAGGTGCCGCTGCCGACCAGTTTCAGTCGTGCATAGAGGCCCGGGGTGTAGGTGCCGTCAGCGTTGTCGAACACGGCGCGACCACGGATGGTGCCGGTTTTCGGATTGACCTGATTGTCGACGAAGTTCATCTGGCCCAGGTGCGGGTTGCCGTCCTCGTTGGACAGGCCCATGTACACCGGCGTGGTTGCGCCGCGCTGGCCGTTGCGGGCCAGTTGGGTGTATTTGAGGAACACGCGTTCGTCGGCGTCGAAGTAGGCGTAGACCTTGTCGGTGGAGACGACGCTGGTCAGCGCAGTGGTGTCGGCGGTTACCAGGTTACCGGCAGTGATTTCGGCGCGGCTGACGCGGCCACTGATCGGTGCGGTAACGCGGGTGAAGCTCAGGTTCAGTTTGGCCAGGTCCAGTTGTGCTTGCAGAGCACCGACGGCGGCGCGGGCCTCTTGGGCGGCGCTGGTGCGCGAGTCGGCCAGTTCAGCGGAAATGGCGTTGCTGGTGCGCAGGCGTTCACCGCGAGCTGCTTCGTTTTCGCTGCGAGTGGCGGTGGCGCGGGCTTGGGCGACCAAGGCTTCGAGGCGGCGTACCTCGGCCTGGAACGGACGCGGGTCGATCTGGAACAGCAGGTCACCTTTCTTGACCAGTGCGCCTTCGGTGAAGGCGACCTGATCGATCTGGCCCGAAACCCGTGGCCGGATCTCTACGGTTTCCGGCGCTTCGAGACGCCCGGTAAATTCATCCCACTCGTTGACCGGTTGTTCCAGCACCTTGGCTACGCTGACTTTGGCAGCGGGCGGGGCGCCGGCAGTCTCCGGAGTTTTGCCGCAGGCGCTCATCACCAGTACGGCCAGCATGGCCAACGGGAAGCGCAAATGTTTGAGTGATTGTTCCATGGATGCAATCCGCCGAAGTATTGAAGATGGGCGGATGATGCTCGGCGGGGGTGTGATGGCACGAATCGAATGAAGCGAAGGTAACTATCATTCGGAATGATATAAGCGCCGAGACAGCCCTCTAGCATGCACCTTTCGTTAGGTGCCTATCCATCGGCTTCAAGGCAATTCTGTGTTGCGCGATTCGCAATGATTCACCGCAATTGAAAATCCTCGACCATAAATGAAGAAACGGCCATGAAGGCCGTTCCGGTCAGCGTGTTGCCGTTGTGTCAGTTGATGCCTTTGCGGTTGGCACCGAAACGGTTCGGCCCAGGCTGGCTGTCCTGCGCCAGGAAAACGATGTTGACGATCGGCAGCAGCAACCACCAGCCACTGCGATCCGTGTCGTGCATACGGCGCACGCCGACAGCAATGCTCGGGATCAGCAGCGCCAGATTATAAAGGCCTTGCAGCACGCCACCAGTGTTGGCAAAGCCGTCAATGAAGCCCACCACGAAGGCGACGCCCATGTTGATCAGGAAGAACAACCAGTATTCACGGCGCGTGGCGCGACCGTTGAACACGGCGTAATTCTTCAACGCCTCAAGGTAAGGGTTGCCTGTCGTGATGGCAGGGCCGCTTGGGTAGGCCTGCGGAGCCGCCTGAGGCGCGCCGCACTGAGGGCACGCCAGCGCCAGCGTACTGATTTCCTTGGCGCAACCGCGGCAGTAAACCATGCTCATATTTTTTCCCTAAAATTATTGGATCGATAGACAGAAAAGAACCAGCGCGGTCAGGCCTGACAATATGATGCCGGCGATCGCGAGGTTTCTTCCGGGGTGTTTTTCGTTGATGCAGATGATGCCGCAAGCCAGACCTGCGACGCTGAACAGTCCGACGCCGAGGATCGTTTCGAAGTCCCAATCGGAATCATCAAACAGAGTGATAGCGCAGATAATTCCGAAGATCAGCGAAACGATGGCCAGCCAGGGAATCCCGGCTTGCGAAGATGGCACAAAGGCCTGTTGGCTCGCCCCGCATTGGGGGCAGGTGAGCGCCGTCTCATGGAGCTCCTTGGCGCAAGCACGACAATAGACCATTGCCATCGTTTTCCTTAACTGAATGCGAATGCCCGACCCTCCATCGGCGGGGCGGCGGTAATTTAATCTCTATCGCGCGATTTGTCACGGCTCTTTGCCATCATCGCGTTATGGCAGTGTGACCAGGTACGTCTGCCTGAAAACAGTGGCGTTTCGCTCTAACATGAGTGGAGACTCATGCTTCGATCCTTCGCCCATCTCCGGAACCCTTCTGTATGCGAGACCTGCCCCCGACCGCGACGCTGCGCGCTTTTGAAGTCGCCACCCGACACCCGACGTTCACCGCGGCCGCGCAGGAACTGCACGTGACCCAGAGCGCAGTCAGTCATCAGCTGCGACATCTGGAGGATTTGTGGGGGCTGCAGTTGTTCGAACGCGGCAAGGCGTTACGCCTCACGGCAGCGGGGGCTACGCTGGCGCCGATCGTGCGCGAGTTTTTCATCAGTCTGGAGGCGACGCTGGACGATTTGCGCGAACAAAAGGGCAGGGTGCGGCTGCGCGTCAGCACCACCTACTCCTTTGCCTTGAAGTGGTTGCTGCCACGCTTGCCGAGCCTGTCACGCCAGCATCCGGAATTGCTGGTGTCGCTGGACACTACGGACAAGATCATTCACTTCGCCAACGGCGAAGCCGACGTCGCGATCCGCTTGGGCAAAGGCAATTATCCCGGTCTGTACACGGAGTTCCTGTTTGGCGAGCAGGTGTTTCCCGTGGCGAGCCCCGAGCTGCTGCAGCGCGTCGGCATGCCGGGCAGTCCCGCAGAGTTGCTGCAAATGCCCTTGCTGACCCGCGACGGCGCCGAGCTGGTGCCGAAATGGGAGGTGTGGTTTCAATCCATCGGTCTCGGGTTTTCGCCGCTGCGCGAGAGCGTCAGGTTCGGCGACACCAACATGACGGTGGAAGCCGCGTTGCTCGGCCAGGGCGTGGCGCTGGTGCGCAGCGGCCATGTCGAGAATGAAATCGGCGACGGTCGCCTGGTGAGGCTGTTCGACGTGCCTTTCCCATCGCCGCTTGCCTACTATTTCGTCTGCCCCAAGGGCATCGAAGCCCAGCCGCACATCCTCAGATTTCGCCAATGGTTGCTTGGGGAAGCGTTGAAGGTGCAGAGCGCACAACTGTGAAGTATGAGCTTTTGCTCATGGTGTAATGAGCAGACTTCTCTGTAACACCGGCGCCGGGGATGCCTAGAATGCGCCATGCCTATTCATCTCGTACTCCTCGTCCTGTTCGCCGCGCTCCTGCATGCCAGCTGGAACGCGCTGCTGCGCGGCGGCGCCGATCGGCTCTGGTCGATGACGATGATGTGCGTCGCCATCGCCATCGTCTGCGCCGTCGCCGCCGTTTTCATGGCCCCGCCTGCACCTGAGAGCTGGGGTTATGCGCTGCTCTCGGCACTGCTGCATGTCGGCTACAACCTGTTTCTGGTGCGCAGCTATCGGGTTGGCGATCTAGGGCAGATCTACCCGATTTCCCGCGGTTCGTCGCCGGCGCTGATTACCCTCGGCGCCGCGCTGTTTGCCGGCGAAACCATCACTCCCGCTGAGCTGCTCGGCATTGGCCTGGTGTCCGGGGGGATTATTTCGTTGGCGTTCCGGGGACGCAGCCTGTCGGTGCCGAGCTTGCCTTATGCACTGGGCACCGGGTGCTTCATTGCCGCCTACAGCGTCGTCGATGGCATTGGCGCCAGGCTTTCCGGAGCGCCACTCGCGTACACGGTGTGGATGAGTGCCCTGTGGGGCGTGTTGATGCCGGTGGTCTATATCGCCCTGCGCGACGCCCGTAGCCTGTTTTCCGTGCGGCCCGGAATGCTCACCGCGGTGGTCGGCGGACTGGTCTCGCTGCTGGCTTACGCAATCGTCATCTACGCCATGAACGAAGCGCCACTGGGCGCGGTATCGGCGCTGCGCGAAACCAGCGTGCTGTTCGCTGCGTTGCTCGGCTATTTGTTCCTCGGCGAAAAGCTCACCGTCCGCCGAATGCTGGCGTGCGTGGTCATCGCCTGCGGCGCCATCATCATCGGCTGACACAGCCCAACTGTTCAGGAGAACGTCACATGGATAAGGCTTCGCAAGTACCGCTGATTCTGATCACCGGCGGCAGTCGCGGAGTGGGCGCCGCCACCGCCAGACTCGCCGCAGCACAAGGCTACGACGTTGCCATCAGCTACGTCGCCAACGAGTCCGCCGCGCTGGCGGTGGTGGCCGATGTTGAAGCATTGGGGCGCAAGGCGCTGGCGGTGCGTGCTGACAGTGCTGACCCGCAGCAGGTCGCTGACCTGTTCTCGGCCATCAATCGTTCATTCGGGCGCATCGACGTTCTGGTGAATAACGCTGGTGTGCTGGCGAAACAGTCACGTATGGAAGACCTGAGCTTCGAACGCATGCAGCGCATTTTCGCGGTCAATGCTCTGGGACCGATCCTGTGCGCGCAGCAGGCGGTGAAGCGCATGTCTCAGCGCCACGGCGGGGCGGGCGGCGTGGTGATCAACATTTCGTCTGCCTCGGCCCGGCTGGGCAGTCCGAATGAATACGTCGACTACGCAGCATCCAAAGGCGCGCTGGAAACCTTCACCATCGGCTTTGCCAAGGAAGTCGCGCGGGAAGGAATTCGGGTCAACTGCATTCGCCCGGGGCACATCTATACCGACATGCACGCCAGCGGCGGCGAACCGGGTCGGGTTGATCGCGTGAAGGATTCGATCCCGATGGGTCGGGGCGGACAGCCGGAAGAGGTGGCGCGGGCCATCTTGTGGCTGGCCAGCGCAGAGGCTTCGTTTGTCACCGGGACATTTCTGGATGTGACGGGGGGCAAGTAGGTCCGGCTACAGGCTATCCGGGTCGCCAAAAAACATCTGAATCCGCGACCTCAACCACCGCTCCCCCGGATCATTATCCTGCGACCCACGCCAGGCCATGTGCAGTTCAAATGTACGCGTCGGCAGCGGCGGGTCTTCAGCACGCAGGCCGCCTGCTGCCGTCAGTGCTTCCGCCGTGTAATCCGGTACGGTCGCGACGATATCGGTTCCCGCCAGCAACGTGCCCAATCCGTTGAACTGTGGCACCGCCAGCACCACGTGGCGTTTGCGTCCGAGCTTTTCCAGTTCTTCATCGACAAAACCACTGAGGTCGCCAGCGAACGACACCAGTGCGTGCGGTCGGGCGCAGTAGTCGTCCAGGCTCAGCGGCCCCGGCACGGTGTCGGCACGCAGCAGCTTCGGTGCGCTGCGGCGCAGGACCTTGCGCTTGGCGTTGGCCGGCAGGTCGGTGGTGTAGCTGACGCCGATCGAAATCTCGCCGGAGGCCAGTAGGCCCGGCATCAATATGTAGTTGACGCGGCGCACCACGAGGACGATGCCCGGTGCTTCGGCGCGCAGGCGCTTGAGCAGCATCGGCAGCAGCGCGAACTCAACATCGTCGGACAAGCCGATGCGAAACACTGACGTGCTGGTCGCCGGGTCAAATTCGGCGGCACGACTGACGGCGGTCGAGATCGAATCGAGTGCGGGCGAGAGCAGGGCGAAGATTTCCACGGCGCGCGCGGACGGCTCCATGCTGCGGCCAGTGCGGACAAACAATGGATCGTCAAACAGGCTGCGCAGGCGCGATAACGCCGCGCTGATGGCGGGTTGGCCGAGGAACAATTTTTCCGCGGCCCGAGTCACACTGCGTTCGTGCATCAATGTTTCGAACACGATCAGCAGGTTCAGGTCGACACGACGCAGGTCATTACGATTCATCTGGAGTCCTGGCAGAGTCATCAAACTTGACGAGGGCGGCCATATGAGAACAATGGCCGGCATGAATCTTACGGGGAAAGGCTGGTACTCTGCACCGGAAAATTCAGCTTTACTGCGACGGTGGCAGGCCTTTTTTCATGGATTTTGCCAATGCCGCTCCTGCTGCGGAATCAATGACAGGCATGTCGACTATTAATAGCCACTGATGGTCTTGGGTCAAAAGCCCAGATAGAGTTCATGGCATTAGAGGTTACTTTGACGAGGTTTGCGATGTCCCGCACGATCCGTTTTCACAAGTTTGGTCCGGCCGAGGTGCTCAAATGCGAAGAGCATGCGGCCGCTCAGCCAGGTCCTGGCGAAGTGCAGGTGCGTGTCGAGGCGATCGGCATCAGTTGGTACGACACCCTGTGGCGTCAGAATCTGGCGTCGTCCCAGGCACGTCTGCCATCGGGCCTCGGTCACGAAATGGCCGGTGTGGTCACTGCCGTGGGCGCTGATGTAGACGACCTGTCCGTCGGTGACAAAGTGGCCAGTTTTCCGGCGGAAAGCCCGAACGACTATCCGGTGTACGGCGAGTCCATCGTCCTGCCGCGTACGGCGCTGACCCGTTATCCGGATGTGCTCAGCCCGATCGAAGCCAGCGTGCATTACACGCCGCTGCTGATTGCCTACTTTGCCTATGCCGATCTGGCGCGGGTCAAACCCGGGCAGTTTGCCCTGGTGACGGATGCCAGTCACTGCGCCGGCCCCTCGTTTGTCCAGCTCGGTAAAGCGCTGGGTGTGCGAGTGATCGCGGCGACCAAATCGGCGGAGGAACGCGAGTACCTGCTGTCCCTCGGTGCGGAAAAAGTCATCGTCACCGAAGAGGAAGATCTGTTGATGCGCATCAACAAGATCACCGACAACCGTGGCGTCGATGTGGTTTTCGACGGCCTGGGCGGCCCGCAGATGTCGTTGCTTGGTGATGTCCTGGCGCCACGCGGCAGTCTGGTCCTGTATGGCCTGCAGGGCGGTAATCAGACCCCGTTCCCGGCTTGCGCAGCGTTTCAGAAGAACATCCAGTTCTTCGTCCACTGCATCGGCAACTTCACCGGCAAACCCGAGCTGGGCATTGTCCAGGACCACGTCGCGTTGCAACGTGCCTTGCGCGACATCAACCAGTTGACCGCTGACCGTGTGTTGCTTCCGCTCAAGACCCGTGTATTCCCGTTCAACGAGTTCGTCGAAGCACACCGCTACATGGACGAATGTCCATGCCGCGAACGGGTGGCACTGCAAGTCGAGCCGGCGTAGAACCGGAGATCAGAGTCCGTGGCCTCACGGACTCTTTTTTTGTTTATGTTTCCCCCTGTCAGCAGACCTTTCCCCATCCCGCACCTCCGACCATTTCAGCAACTGAACTGGTTTTTGCTGTTCATCTGTATCTTCTAATCACACTCTAAGCGCTGATAATTGAATGATTACTTTCATCTCAAGGAATGAGCTATGGCTGTGCATTCAATTTGTCCGGGGCAATATCAAACGGCTAGCTCGGCTGGCTTCGTCAATTTCTGTTTAATTGCTGTAGGGCGATTCGGAAGTTGCTTCTCTATTTCTTGTAATGAATTGTCGTGGGACGCTGTGGGAAGTTTCCTCAGATTATTTTCGATTCGAGAAAGGCCAGTAAATACGGGCGGTTGAGCGCGCCGGCGGGCCTTCATGACAGTTTTTTCAGGTGAAGTGTTTCAAATAACTACAACTTTGTAAGTGTTAGCATTTCAGCGTCTATTACTTATTGATCCAATTGTTGCGCTCACTGTGATGTTTGCGTGGCATGAATCTTTTGATACCGGGTAAATACCGATGAGCACGATCCATGATCAGGCAATGAACTATGTCTATCAGCAAGTATTGCAGCGTTTGCTGAGTTTCTTTTCCCGAGCCGAGCGCACGGCGTTGCAGTTACTGATTCAGCGCCTGGTCGTGGCTGCTGGCGGAATGGACAACATCGGGCAGTTCAAGGTGCTGGTGCATCAGTCCGGCTCGCGTGACAGCTGCTACACCCTGGCTTTGCTCCGTGCAGCGCAACTGACGATTGCCAGCCGTGCGCCTGCGACGTTCCAGTTGCGCGTCGCCGCCTTGCGCTGGAATGGCGACAGTCCCGTTGCCCTGCACAACCTGCATCGCAGCTACAGTGCACTGTTTCTATATGACGATCCACGGGTCGAGCTGCTGATGGTCGATAACCGCGAGGTGCTGGCCTTCGATCACCGCACGCCTGTCAGCGACGACGGTCGTGAAGCCAGTCGCATCAATCTGCTGCTGGTCGGGCATTGTCGGACCTGGATCGAAGCGCCCCAATTGTGGGATGACGCCTATCTCGCCACCGCCGAGTACTACAGCCAGATCGCCCGCTGGAACAATGGTGTCGACGCCATGATCAGTACCGAAACCAAGAGCAGTCAGCAGCATTTCCTCGAAGGCCTCAACCGTGCGATGCAGCGAGTGGCGATCGCAGGTCCCGGACTGGTCCACAGCGGATTCGAGGCGCTGTTTCCGCTGCTGGACGGGCTGGGCGACGATTTCTACCGCGAACTGCGGGCTGAAGATGACCGGACTGCCTGGCGACCTGAAGGTGAGTTCGAAGCCTGCCGGCGCACCAGTTTTATCGACATCAACGACATGATGGTAGGCAAGCTGGAGGACCGCTGGCCCCTGTTGGGCGAATTCCTCGGCTTTGAACCGGATGACCGGGCGCTGTATCAAGGCGAAGCGGTGTTTGCCGACCCGCTGATTTCGGCGCATGTGCAAGGTCTGTACGCACGGTTCATCGAGGGGCGCACCTATGAGGCGGGAATCGACGATTACCTGCGTAACACCCTGGCCGACATGCGCCGACAGCAGGTGGCGGAGTCCGTCTGCGAACATTTGCTGTCGTGCTTTGACAACGTTCGGCAGCCCGAGCATCTGCGAATGCATGCGGAGGATTACCTTTTGCACGGTTTCGGACTGAACGAAACGCAGTTGGTGTGCCTGTTGTTTGCACCGTTTATCGACAGCGGTAGAGGCCTCGAGCGGTTCCTGCGCAACTGTCACCCCGGCATGCTGGTTGCGATGCCGGACCTGCACCGCGCCCTGCAAGGCCTGCATGCCCCTGAGCAAGTGCTGAAATGGATCATGGAGGTCAGTGGGTTGCCAGTCAGACTGGTTATCCGTCTCTATGCGATGGGACCTGTGCAGCTTTGTGCGCCCGAAGAATTTGCCTGCGAAAATGCAGATCCGGGAGAGACAGAGCCAGTTTCGCGAGTCGAGCGGTCTACGGAACGCTGACGGTGAACCAAGGGTTGGGTTGTGAACCAATGTCTACGGAAACGAGGTTGTGAAGGGCGCGCGGGACAATGATTTTGTTTATCAGGCAGTTTATCGATATCTGACAACGCTGATTGATGATGCCACTGGGAGCACGGCGGTACGCATGCCCTCGTTGCGCCAACTGGCCGACCGGCTGAATGTGTCCATTTCAACGGTGCAATACGCGTATTCGCTCCTGGAAAAAGAAGGTCGGGTCTATTCCATAGCCAAATCAGGGTATTACGCGAACGCGCTGTTCAGCGTGGACTCGCTCGGCAATGGCAGTGATCTGCTGGAAACCGTTTACGTCAATGCGAGACGTCCCGGGATGTGTGTTTTGAGCGCCGATGAGCCGGCGTCGCTGCAACCGCTGGACAGCCCGTTATTGACGCTGGAGCGGGAGCTGTTGCGTCAATACCCGCGTCAGCCCCAGACATTGGCCCAGCCTTGCGGTGAGCTGGAGCTGCGGGTCGCTCTGGCGGCGCGTTATACCTGTTCGACGGAGCATTACTGGCATGCCGATGATGTCTATATCGGTGCTGATTTGCGGGGAATACTGGAGATTCTGATTTCGGTACTGGAATTGCGTCACGCCGCTGTCGTTGTCGAATCGCCTTGCGACTGGGCGATCTTGCGCCTGCTCGAATCGTCCGGCGTGCGGGTGATCGAGTGGGCCTCGCAGGCTGGGGGCGCGCTCGATCTGCCAGCACTGGAATCGCTTTTGAAGAACGAGCCGGTACGTTTGATCCTGTTGTCATCGGTGTTGAGCATGCCTCTGGGCCGTGGCTTCAGTGATGAGCAGCAGCAGGCCATCGCCAGGATGCTGGAGCGACATGGGGTCTGGGTGCTGGAGAATGACTGCTACAGCGAGCTTGACGAGTGCAGTGATTCACAGCGACTGCGGAACTGGCTAGACCCTCAGCGCTTGCTGGTGTTTTCCACCTTCGAGAAATTCATCGGTGCCGAAGCGCCTTTCGGCTTTGTGCTGTCGCGGCATTGGCGTGACGAGTTGCAACGTCATTTCCTGTTACGCGCGTTTCGCCTCTCGCCCATACGTCAGAAGGCGATTGCCAGGCTGTTGAGCGGCGGACGGCTTGATCAGCACTTATGCGTGTTACGGCGAATGCTCAGTGAGCGCCGTACGCTGTTGATACAGGTGTTGCGCGAGCGTTTGGGCGATACGCTGCAGATCGTCGAGCCTCGGGGCGGCGCGACGGTGTGGGTGCGCTCGTTACGCCCCGTCGACATGCCGAATGTGTTTCATCGACTGCTCAAGCAACAGGTCATCGTGGCGCCGGGGGAACTGTTCAGCCTCCAAGGCCTGCATGCGGACTCACTGCGTTTGAGCGCGCTTAACCAGGGCGATCGGGATTTGCCAGGCGTGATCGGACTTCTCGGCGATGCATTGCGATTGTCGCCGGGCAAATAACGTTAAAAAACATCGGGCGAGGTTTGGATACATCCCGTCGCACAGTGGTCAAACTGCCAGTAAACTGCGCAGCATTTCCTGAACCACTCCGATTTCAGAGGTTTTTGCATGACACTCAGTCCTTTTGCGGGCAAACCGGCACCGGCGGAACTGTTGGTCGATATCCCGCGACTGGTTACGGCCTATTACACCGGCCAGCCTGATGCATCGATTTCTACCCAGCGAGTGGCGTTCGGCACCTCCGGCCACCGCGGCAGCTCCTTCGATTTGAGTTTCAACGAATGGCACGTTCTGGCCATCAGCCAGGCGATCTGCCTGTATCGCGAAGCCCAAGGCATCACCGGCCCGCTGTTTGTCGGCATCGACACCCATGCCTTGTCGACCCCGGCCGGCGCCAGCGCACTGGAAGTCCTCGCCGCCAATGGCGTCACCGTGATGATCGCCGAAGGTGATGAGTACACGCCGACGCCGGCGATTTCCCATGCCATTCTCTGCTACAACCGCGGCCGTACCTCTGGCCTGGCAGACGGGATCGTCATCACCCCGTCGCACAACCCGCCACAGAGCGGTGGCTACAAATACAACCCTACCAACGGTGGCCCGGCCGACACCCACATCACCAAGTGGATCGAAGCCAAGGCCAACGAACTGCTGGCGAACAAGCTGGCCGGGGTCAAACGCATCAGCTACGAGCAAGCGCTCAAGGCCAGCACGACCCATCGTCACGATTACCTCAATACCTATGTCGCCGACCTGATCAATGTTATCGACTTCGATGCCATCCGCGACGCCAAGCTGCGTTTGGGTGTCGATCCGCTGGGCGGAGCAGGGGTGCGCTACTGGTCGGCCATTGCCGAGCATTACCGTCTCGACCTGGAAGTGGTGAATAAACAGGTCGATTCAACTTTCCGTTTCATGACCGTCGATTGGGATGGCCAGATCCGCATGGACCCATCGTCCAGCCACGCGATGCAGGGCCTGATTGGTCTGAAAGAACGTTTTGACGTGGCATTCGCCTGTGATCCGGATCACGACCGCCACGGTATCGTCACGCCGTCCGGTGGTTTGCTCGCACCGAACAATTATCTGGCGGTGGCGATCGATTACCTGTTCCAGAACCGTCCGCAATGGCGCGCAGATGCCGCCGTGGGCAAAACCGTGGTCAGCAGTGGTCTGATCGATCGTGTGGCCAGGCGCCTGGGTCGTCGCCTTTACGAAGTGCCGGTCGGCTTCAAGTGGTTCGCTGACGGTCTGTTCGACGGTTCGTTGGGGTTTGGCGGTGAAGAGAGTGCCGGCGCCTCGTTCCTGCGCAAGGATGGCGGCGTTTGGAGCACCGACAAGGACGGTCTGATTCCTGCGTTGCTCGCCGCTGAAATGACCGCGCGCACCGGGCGCGATCCAAGCCAGGCCTACCGCGCATTGACCGATGAGCTGGGCGAACCGTTCTCGGTGCGCGTTGACGCCAAGGCCAATCCTGAGCAGAAGGCTCTGTTGAGCAAGCTGTCGCCGGAGCAGGTCACTTCGACCGAGCTGGCGGGCGAGAAAATCCAGAGCATTCTCAGCCACGCACCGGGCAACGATCAGGCCATTGGCGGCCTGAAAGTCATGACCGAAAACGGCTGGTTCGCGGCGCGTCCGTCGGGCACCGAAGACATCTACAAGATCTACGCCGAAAGCTTCCTCGGCGACGACCACCTCAAGCAATTGGTGGCCGAAGCGCAAACTTTGGTGGATGGCGCTATTTCCACTAAATGATGGGCACATGAAAAAGGGCAACCGTCAGGGTTGCCCTTTTTTATTGCCTGCGGATCAGGCCAGGTCTACCAGTACGATCTCGCTGTCTTCGATCGCCGTGACCGTCAGCACTTGCTCGTGTGCCACTGCGACACCGTCACGCGCTTGCGCACGCAAGCCATTGACCTCGATCACGCCAGTGGCGGGGACCAGATAAGCGCGACGTCCCTCGTCCAAACGGTATTCGGCAGTTTCACCAGCCTTGATGTTCGCCGCCACCAGACGTGCGTTGGCGCGGATGCGCAGGCTTTCATCGTCGCCAGCCTTACCGCTGGCCAAAGTGACAAAACCTTCGCGCTCGCCTTTGGGAAACGGCTTGGCTCCCCAGGATGGAGGGGCACCGGTTTCGGTCGGCAGAATCCAGATCTGGAAGATCTTGGTTTCCTTGTCTTCCAGGTTGTACTCGCTGTGGGCGATGCCGGTGCCGGCGCTCATCACTTGGACGTCGCCGGCTTCCGTACGGCCCTTGTTGCCGAGATTGTCCTGGTGAGTGATCGCGCCTTCACGTACGTAGGTGATGATTTCCATGTCGCGGTGCGGATGCTGCGGAAAACCTGTGCCTGCAGCGATGATGTCGTCGTTCCACACGCGTAGATTGCCCCAGCTCATCCGCTGCGGGTCGTAGTACTCGGCAAACGAAAAGTGGTGATGCGCGTCCAGCCAGCCATGATGGGCGCCGCCCAGCGAGCTGAAGGGTCTGAGTTCAAGCATGATCGTCTCCTCAATAAGGTTCGTCAGGGGGCGGGCCCCGTGGTTGATGACGACGATCATCTATCAGGCATTCATCGATAAAAAGCGCAAAAACTGCCGCATCATGATCAGGTTATTAGATGGAATTCAGCCTTGAAATCGTTTCATCTGACTTTCAATTCGTCGCCTAAACCGATGACCTGTAAGCATTTCGCTAGAACTGGACGACAAATCCAGACACCATAGCCGCCACAGCCTCACACCCTGGAGTCCGTCAGCGTGGTGCAACACATTCCCGATCTTCCTCCTGAACTTCGTCCACTGGCCGAGATGCCTTGGTTCAAGCGTCTGGCCGCGCGTTTCTTCGGCCACGGCCTGACAAAACTGCGCGCCCAGCACCGCGCCTCGTGGCTGCACGGGCAAGCCGACGGGTTTCGCAGCGGGCACACTGCTGGCGTCGAATACGGCTTCAAGGAAGGCAAGCTCGAGGGGCTGGAAGAGGGCCGGCAGGTCCTGCTGATTCGCGATAGCCGCAACACCGAGCATCGTCCGCCCGGCGTCGATAACAATCTGTTCGATGACTGGCGCCTGCCGCTCACGGCGGAGCTAAAGAGGCGCATCAAGGCCGATGTGGCCCGATTACTCCCGGCCCACGCCCAGCCCAGCGCCGCGCAGTGGAAGATGATCTTCAGCGACACGCCGTCCACCTCGGTGGTGGCCGGTGCTGGCGCGGGCAAGTCCACTACGCTGGTGCTCCGCATACTTTTGCTCAGCCACTACCTGGGTTTTGAGCTGGATTCGATGACTGTGGTGACCTTCACCCGCGAATCGCGCAAGGATTTCATCAACAAACTGATTGAAATCTTTACGCTGTGGGGCCAGCCGCTGAACCTCAAACAGGCCCGTGAGCTGGTGCGAACCTTCCACTCGCGCATCTTGCCCATGGTCCGCAGCCTGCCTGGGTTCGAGCGCCTGCAGGCCTTTGAGAATCTCAGTGATCGTCCGCAGAGCAGCGCGGAAGAGGTCGACAGCAATCCGTTCGACCTGCGCATCAATGACGCGCAGCGACAGCAACTCAATGCCTGCTATCACCGCTTGTTCAACGAAGATGAGCGTTTCCGCCAGCTGATCCAGCCGCTGTCCCGCGCCGGGCTGCAGTTGAAGGAGCTGGAACGCGATCACCCCGATGTGCAAAAGCGCATGGCGGTCACCGAGCTTGCGGCCAAGCGCGATGAAGAGCTGTGCGACGTCATTGAGGATCTGTGGTTTCGCGCGGGTGCGTGGCCCATCAAGGGGATCGAACCCAGTCGGCAAACGTTCGAGATCAACGGCTCGACGTTCCACTGTCACGGCTATATCCCGAGCCTGGATGCCTGGGTGGTGCTCGGGTTTGACTCCAAAGAAAACGCCCAGCTATGTCGGCCAAACGCCAAGCTAAGCGTCCGCGCAGAATGGGCGGTCAAGCGCACACTGTTTCAAGCTTTCTGTCGTAAACCATTGATATGGTTGGATAGTTACGAGTCTTCAAGGCGTGTTCTGGCGACCTTGGCCGGCGATGCCAGCGCCGGTCCTGGCTTCGACTATAAGGTTAAAGGCGAGTTGGCGTCGGCGCCGCTGCTCGATTGTTTTGTCGGCGCGGCAGGCTTTATCGAAAACCTTGGCCTGGATGTACCCGACGCGGTCAGTCGCATGAGCTTTGCCAAAGACGATCCCGATCGGTTTTTCTTCGAAGCCCTGAGCCTGTTCTGGCGCGCGTTCGAGGATCACTTGCTGGACCAGAAACCGCCAGTGATGACCTACAATCGCATGTTCGCCCTGTTCAGCGAGCACTCACCGGAAAACCTCAAGTTGCTCAGCGATGAGCTGCTGCGACCGATGTCGCACTTGATGATCGACGAGTTTCAGGACGTTTCGCCGCAGATCGTTTCATGGATCCGCGCCAGCCTTAACGAAATCCGCAGCCGTGGCCCGGCCATGCACGTCGGGCGCGGTGCGCAGCGTTCGTCGCTGTTGTGCGTCGGCGATGACTGGCAATCCATTTACGGCTGGCGCGGCAGTTCGCCGAGCTACTTCATGGAGTTCAACAAGGAGTTTCCTTCGCCGAGCACCACGCGGGTGATGCTCAGTGACAACTACCGCAGTCATCAACACATCATCGATGCCGCCGAGCACATTGTCCGCGCAGCGCCGGCCATCGCAGGCAAGAAGGCCAGGGCCAGTGGTGAGCCCAAACCATTGCAGCCGGTCAACGTGCTCGAGCGGAATGACGAGGCGCTGGGTCAACGACTGGCGGAACATTACCGCCGCGGCGATTCGATCTTGATGCTCTATCGAAAAAGCAGCGATAAGTTATTGATAGAACAGCATATTCAGCCGGTAGTTAATGTAGATTCGAACTTGCCCTACGAAGCGCGACGGCTGAAACAACTGACCTATCACAGTGCCAAGGGTTTGCAGGCTGATGCAGTGTTTCTGCTGGGCGACTGCCAGCACCTGACCAGTTCGCCGTACAAGAATCAGGTCTACCGCATGGCCGGACTGGGCAAAACCGGCGACAGCGAGCCGTACGACAGTGCGCAAAAAGACGAGATCCTGCGTCTGGCCTACGTGGGCATTACCCGGGCCGTCAGCCATTGCTACTGGTACGTCGAACCGCAAGAACCCCAAGCGGTGAACATGCCGAGAGCGTCGGATAGAGTCGCCAGGGGCAAGCCATTCTTCGTCGATCATCGCGCGGAGAAGACCACCGCCTAAGCATAAAAAAGCCCGCATCGCTGCGGGCTTTTCTTTTTGAATCAGTCGGTTATGCGTAGTTCTTCAGAGATTCCGGAGGAGTGAAGGCTTCCAGTTCATCCTCGATGGCTTCGATGATTCGCTCGACATCCGCCGCGTTCATCACCGTCGCACAGGGAATGCCAGCGATGGCGATCATGGTTTCGCCGCTGGCACGATCGAACAGACGGGCGATCAGGCTGCCCGGTGCATCCATCGTCGCTTCGAATCCCATGGGATGAAAATGCCAGCGCATCAGCTGGCAAGCGTTGGGAAAGGTGACTTTGCTGGACCCTTTATTCATGGTGTTGCCCGCCTGCTTCATCGAGCGCTTCCTTTTGCTCATGTTAGGTGGGAAGAGCCTTCATTGGCTCAACCAGTGCTTGAGCTTTAAAAGTAGCATCCGTGTGTGAAAAAACTGTGAGTTTTTTCAGTCCGTTTAGCGATTGATTCGCATTTTTTGATGTAAGTCACTGGCTCATCGATTATCGCCAAAACGCCACCATGGATTTTTCATTGAAGCGGCAGAGGAAGTTGGGCAAGCTCGGTTCTTTTTCGCCGAGCCGCTTATGCACGCCGATGACGACGGCCCAGAACAGACCCAGGCCACGGCCGCCACGGTCATGCGCTATCACCTGAGCTGGAAACACCGGGATCTGGACAGCGTCATGGCGCTTTATCACGCTGATATCCAGTACAACGATTTCTTTCAGAATCGCGTGCTTGCTCTGGACGAGTTGCGCGAATACGTGCGCGTCAGCATGCCGCGAGAATCCGACGAACTGCTCGAACATTGCGACCGCATCCGGGTGGACGGCAACACGGCGTTCATTCAGTACGAGGTGACTTTGCGCGGTGGCGATGGCCTGGTGTCGTTCCGTTCCAGCGAAGCGATCACGGTCAAGGACGGTTTGATCTGGCGCGTCAACGAGTACGCCTCGCTGGTGCGTACTCAAGCCGACGGCAGTTCGGCACCCAGCCAGCGCCCGGCGGTCAGTCGTCTCGGGCTGTCACCGCGGCAATTGAGTTTCATGGCCGAAGACCTGCAGCAGTATTTCGAAAAACAGCAACCTTATCTGGATCCTGAGCTCGACCTGCAACGGGTGGCGAAGGAGTGCGGGTACAGCCGCAATCAGATCTCCTATCTGCTCAACCAAGTGCTTGGGCAAAGCTTCTATCGCTACGTCAATCAGGCGCGCCTGCAGCATTTGCTGCGCGCCCTCGACAGCGCCACGCCGCCGTTGCGTATCGATGAACTGGCGTTCGCCGCCGGCTTCAATTCGCTGTCAGCGTTCTACAAATGCTTTCGCGAGCACACCGGCCAGTCACCCAAGGCCTACGCCAGACAAATTTCTCTGCGGGCACGCGCGCAAGACAGCCACTGAAGACAACCACTAGGATCGACGCCATCGAGGTTTTCAGTGGCGGAGTCTGGCATGTCGGCGTGGCGCACGATCAGTTTGTGGATGGATCAGCTCGAAGAGCCGCTGGTGGCCCGGCCTGCGCTGGAGCGGGATCTGGACGTCGACGTGGCAATCATCGGCGCCGGTTACACCGGACTGTGGACGGCGTACTACCTGAAGAAAAACGCGCCCGGCCTGGATATCGCCATCATCGAGGCGCAAACCGCCGGATTCGGTGCTTCCGGCCGCAATGGCGGCTGGCTGATGGGCAACCTGCTCGGCGAGGATCGTCTGCTGGCAGGGTTGTCGCCAGAACAACGCCGGGCTTCTTACGATCTGCTGCACAGCATTCCTGATGAAGTGGAAATCGTCATCGAACGTGAAGGCATCGACTGCGATTACCGCAAGGGTGGGGTGCTTTATTGTGCTGCGCGCTATCCCGAACAGGAAACTGTGCTGCGCGATTACCTGAGCAAGCTGCACGCTCAAGGGCTGACGGACGACGATTACCGCTGGCTCAGCCCCGAGCAACTGGCTCAGCAGCTCCGCGTGGCGAAACCTTACGGCGGCATCTTCGCCCCTCACGTTGCGACCATTCACCCGGCGAAACTGGTGCGCGGTCTGGCGCAGACCGTGCAGAACATGGGCGTGAAGATCTATGAAAACAGCCCGGTGACCCACTGGCAGTCAGGCAGTTTGCGCACCGCCAAAGCCAGCGTGCGCGGCCGCTGGATTGTCCCGGCCGTGGAAGGTTATTCGGTGACGTTGCCGCCGTTGGGCCGCTATCAGTTGCCGGTGCAAAGCCTGATCGTCGCCACCGAGCCGCTGTCGGCTGCGACCTGGGATGAAATCGGCCTGAATCGCGGCCAGGCGTTCAGTGAATTCAGCCGTCAGGTCACCTATGGCCAGCGCAGTGCCGATAACCGCCTGATTTTCGGCGCCCGTGGCGGTTATCAGTTCGCCGGCAAGCTGCGTCATGACTTCAACCTGACCCGCGACGAGGTCGAACTGCGCCGCTATCTGTTCGGCGAACTGTTTCCGCAACTGAAAAACGTGCAGATCACCCACGCCTGGGGCGGCAACCTCGGCATGTCGCGGCACTTCAAGCCGCACATGCTCTGCGACCGCGCCAATGGCATCGCGCTGTCCGGCGGTTACGGCGGGGAAGGTGTCGGTGCCAGCAATCTCGGCGGACGCACCCTGGCCGATCTGATTCTCGAACGCGACAGCGAACTGACCCGGCAACCGTGGGTGCTGCCCGATGGCGGCATTCATGCGCTGCGCGCCTGGGAGCCGGAGCCGTGCCGCTGGTTGGGCTACAACGCGATCATCAAAAGCTTCGTGCACGAAGACCAGACCCTGGCCAACCCGGCCACTGCACCCTGGCGGCGCAAGCTGGCCAGCGGGGTCGCCGGCTTCATGGAAGGCTTCATGCACTAAACGCCGTTTCCCTCAATAAACAGGTCACGCCATGAGCATCACCCAATTCAAGAACACCGCCACGCTGGCGCTCGAAGAATCCAGCCCGGTCGCCGTGCCCCTCGGCGAGCCCGTCGCAATCGCCTCGACCACCAGTGTCGAGCGCGACGACGGGGTTGAAACCGGCGTCTGGGAGTGCACTCCAGGGCGCTGGCGGCGACAGATCACCGCGCAGGAGTTCTGCCATTTCATTTCCGGTCGCTGCACGTTCACCCCCGACGGTGGCGCCGAAACCCTGCACATACAAGGCGGCGACGCACTGATGTTGCCAGCCAACACGCTCGGGATCTGGGATATCCAGGAAACCGTGCGCAAGAGCTACGTGCTGATTTTCTGATTGTTCGATCGTTTGATTGCCTGCCAACAAAAAAAGCCCATACAGGAATCGCCCCATGATCCAGAAAACCCTCGCATTGGCGCCGCTGCTGCTGGCCGTTTCCGTCAGTCACGCGGCCGAGACGGTCAAGGTCTACAACTGGTCCGATTACATCGCCCCGGACACCACCAGGAATTTCCAGAAAGACACGGGCATCGGCGTCACCTATGACGTCTACGACAGCAACGAAACCCTCGACGGCAAGTTGATGACCGGCAAATCCGGATACGACGTGGTCTTCCCGTCGAACCATTTCATGGCGCGGCAGATTCAGGGCGGGGCACTGAAAAAGCTCGACAAAAGTCAGCTACCGAACTGGAAGAATCTCAATCCGGCGTTGCTCAAGGCTTTGCAGACCAACGACCCGAACAACGAGCACGGCTTTCCATACCTGTGGGGCAGCACCGGTATCGGCTACAACATCGCCAAGATCAAAGCGGTGCTCGGTGACAATGCGCCGGTGGATTCCTGGGACCTGATTTTCAAGCCCGAATACATGGAAAAGCTGCAGAAGTGCGGGGTGGCGATTCTCGACAACGGCCCGGAATTGCTCCCGGCGGCGCTCAACTACCTCGGTCTGCCGCACCACAGCAAGAATCCCGAGGACTACAAGAAAGCCGAAGCGCTGCTGATGAAAGTCCGGCCCTATGTCAGCTACTTTCATTCATCGAAATACACCAGCGACCTGGCCAATGGTGATATTTGCGTAGCGGTCGGGTTTTCCGGGGACATCCTGCAAGCCGAGAACCGCGCCAGGGAAGCGAAAAACGGCGTCGAGATCGGTTATGCGATTCCCAGGGAAGGCGCGGCAATCTGGTTCGACATGGTCGCCATGCCCGCCGACGCCCCGGACGAGAAGGCCGGCTACGCCTTCATGAACTACCTCCTGCGCCCCGACGTCATGGCCGGGATTACCAACTACGTGCATTACGCCAATGGCAATGAACAGGCGGACGGCCTGATCGATCCGGCGATCAAGAACGACACCAAGGTGTACCCGAGCCCGGAAATGATGGGCAAGCTGTTCGCGCTGGAGGCGATGCCGCTGAATATCGACCGGATTCGTACGCGGGTCTGGAACAAGATCCGCACCGGTAGCTGAGTTTTCCAGGACGAACACACAAGCCCCCTGTGGGAGCGAGCCTGCTCGCGAAAGCGGTCTGTCATTCAACAATTATGTTGACTGGGCAGGCGCCTTCGCGAGCAGGCTCGCTTCCACAATGATATTGCGTGAAGCGAGTAGTTGATATCAAAGCACTGGCACCGCTGTCTGAAAGTGTGACTTGCCCAACAAATCCAAACTTACCGATATTTAATATTTAAATAGAAAATCGTCAGACGATTTACCCTGTCCCCAGCAACTAACAACAATCTTTCCTCCCCGCGCGCTTTGTTTACGGCAGTTTCCTGATATATCGAAATTGGATCGCAAAAAAATCCTTTACGACAGATTTCAAATTGTGTCAGGTTCGTTACGCCTTCATTGGGCGAGTGATAGGACGATCTCGCCAAAGATCGTCCTGTCGGACAAAAACTGTTCCATTGCTAAACAAGGAAGTGTGTTTATGTCAAAAGTTAAAACCAACGCTGTTGATTCCGCCGAACAGGCTTTCCAATTGGCCGCCTTCAGCTCGGCGTACAACCAGATCAATAGCTTCAGCCATCAATACGATCGTGGCGGCAACCTCACGGTCAATGGCAAACCCTCGTACACCGTCGATCAGGCGGCTACGCAATTGCTGCGTGATGGCGCTGCCTACCAGGACAAGGACGGCAGCGGCAAGATCGAACTCACCTATACGTTCCTGACGTCGGCATCGAACAGCACGATGAACAAGCACGGGATCAGCGGGTTCAGTCAGTTCAGCGCGCAGCAGCAGGCGCAGGCCAAGCTCGCCATGCAATCCTGGGCCGACGTGGCCAATGTCACGTTCACCGAGAAAGCTTCGGGCGGCGACGGCCACATGACGTTCGGTAACTACAGCGGCGGCCAGGATGGCGCGGCGGCGTTCGCCTACCTGCCAGGTACCGGCGCCGGTTATGACGGTACTTCGTGGTACTTGATCAACAGCGGCTACACGCAGAACAAGAACCCGGATCTGAACAACTACGGTCGTCAGACCCTGACCCACGAAATCGGCCACACCCTGGGCCTGGCTCACCCTGGCGACTACAACGCCGGCAATGGCAACCCGACCTACAACGACGCGACTTACGGCCAGGACACCCGCGGCTACAGCGTCATGAGTTACTGGAGCGAGAGCAACACCAACCAGAACTTCAGCAAGGGCGGCGTCGAAGCCTATTCGTCCGGCCCGCTGATGGACGACATTGCTGCGATCCAGAAACTCTACGGTGCCAACACCAGCACCCGTACCGGCGACACCACCTACGGCTTCAATTCCAACGCCGGCCGCGATTTCCTCAGCGCTTCGTCGTCGAGTGACAAAGTGGTGTTCTCGGTGTGGGACGCCGGCGGCAAGGACACTCTGGATTTCTCTGGCTTCACCCAGAACCAGAAGATCAACCTCAATGACGCTTCGTTCTCCGACGTGGGCGGGCTGGTCGGCAACGTGTCGATTGCCAAGGGCGCGATCATCGAAAACGCCATTGGCGGTTCGGGCAGCGATCTGCTGATCGGTAACAGTGTGGCCAACGAGCTGAAGGGCGGTGCCGGCAACGACATCCTCTACGGCGCGGGCGGTGCCGACAAACTATGGGGCGGCGCCGGTTCGGACACTTTCGTGTTCGCTGCCAGCTCGGACTCCAAGCCGGGTGCGATCGATCAGATCCTCGATTTCGTCAGCGGTCTGGACAAAATCGACCTGACCGGCATCACCAACGGGGCGGGGCTGCACTTCGTCAGCAGCTTCACCGGTTCCGCTGGCGATGCAGTGCTGACCTCGTCGGGCGGCAACAGCCTGTTGTCGGTGGATTTCTCCGGGCACGGCGTGGCGGACTTCATCGTCAGCACCGTTGGCCAGGCAGCGACCAGCGACATCGTGGCGTGATGTGAAGGGAAAGCGGCGCCCAAGGCGTCGCTTTCTTTACTTGCATCGGTAGGCGCTGTACGCAACGCTAAGGGCTGGAGCGAAATTTCCCATGATCTACAGAGCTTTTACCTACAAGGCATCGGCGTGGCTTTCAGTGGCGCTCGTTACGATTTCAGGAGCAACAGCGATGGCAAGCAGCCTCAGACTCGAAGAACCCTCCGTGTTTGCCGGAAAGTGGCAGGCAACACTGTCCAGCACAGTCGAGGACCTGCGGACGCAAAAGCTGCAGGACAAACCCTCCAATACCTGTAGCGTCGAACTGCTCGCCAACAAGACCCTTGGCCAGGGCGCAGACTGTCTGGGTGCGTGGCTCGAGCAAGCTCCGATCGGCTGGTTTCCTGATCCTGACGGCTTGTCGATCACCGGTAGCGAAGGCTCAAGAATCCAGTTTTTCAGCCGACAACGTGATGGGTTGTATCTGGCGACTTTGAAGTCCGGGCTGATCGTCACGCTGGAACGTACGGCGCCCGATAACTGATCGGCCTTTTTACAAACCAATACAGCTATAGCGATTGGTCACACGGTTATAAGCAAGGTCAATAAAGGCAACTGCGCCGCAATATTCGGCGTTAGTTGTTATGAAAGTGTAAGTGGCCGCCGCGCAAGTGTATCCGCGGATGGCTCGCTTAATTAATTGAAGTGTCGCCTCGCAGGGGCGATGAATAATGTTCAGGAATAATCAATGAAGATGGCGAAGGCCCCAGCCACCGCTCCGTTAATCAAGGCATTGGGTGACTATAAGAGCATCTTGATCAGCGTCGGTTGTTTTACCGCGCTGATCAACGTGCTGATGCTGGTGCCGTCCATCTACATGCTGCAAGTCTACGATCGGGTGCTGTCGTCGCAGAACGAAACCACCCTGGCGATGCTGTCGCTGATGGTCGTCGGTTTCTTCGCCTTTATCGGGCTGCTGGAAGTCATCCGCAGCTTTATCGTCATCCGCATCGGCAGCCAGCTGGAGCGCCGTTTCAACCTGCGGGTCTATCAGGCTGCATTCGAGCGCAACCTGTTCAAGGGCGAGGGCAATGCCGGGCAGTCGCTGGGCGACCTGACCCACATCCGTCAGTTCGTCACCGGTCCTGCATTGTTCGCCTTCTTCGATGCGCCGTGGTTTCCGGTCTATCTGTTTGTCATCTACCTGTTCAACGTCTGGCTCGGCGTGCTGGCCACGGCGGGTGCGTTGCTGCTGATTGCACTGGCGTGCCTCAACGAATACATGACCAAGAAGCCGCTGGGCGAGGCCGCCGGGTTTTCCCAGCAGTCCAGTCAGTTGGCTACCAGCCATTTGCACAACGCCGAAACCATTCAGGCCATGGGCATGCTCGGGTCGCTGCGCAAACGCTGGTTCGGGGTGCATTCGCGCTTTCTCGGCTTGCAGAACCAGGCCAGCGACACCGGCGCGGTGATCAGTTCGTTGAGCAAGACCCTGCGTCTGTGCCTGCAATCCTTGGTGCTGGGCCTGGGCGCTTTGCTGGTGATCAAAGGCGACATGACCGCCGGGATGATGATCGCCGGTTCGATCCTCATGGGCCGCGTGCTCAGCCCGATCGACCAGTTGATCGCCGTATGGAAACAGTGGAGCGGGGCGAAGCTGGCTTACCGCCGTCTGGATGCGCTGTTGCAGGCGTTCCCGCCAAGCGACGAGGCCATGGCGCTGCCAGCGCCGAAGGGCCAGATTTCCTTCGAACAGGTCAGCGCCGGCCCACCGGGACAACGTTCCGCGACGTTGCACATGGTCAATTTCAACCTCGGTGCCGGTGAAGTACTCGGTGTGCTCGGCGCTTCCGGCTCCGGCAAATCGACGCTGGCCCGCGTGCTGGTCGGCGTGTGGCCAGTACTGGGCGGCACCGTGCGTCTGGATGGCGCCGATATCCACCGCTGGAATCGCGATCAGCTTGGCCCTTACATCGGCTACCTGCCGCAGGACATCGAGCTGTTCAGCGGCACCATCGCGGAAAACATTGCGCGATTCAGCGAAACCGACTCGCAAAAAGTCGTCACCGCCGCGCAACAGGCCGGCGTCCACGAGATGATCCTGCGCCTGCCGCAGGGCTACGACACGAAGCTGGGCGAGGACGGCAGTGGCTTGTCCGGTGGCCAGAAGCAACGCGTGGCACTGGCCCGTGCGCTGTATGGCACGCCGAGTCTGGTGGTGCTGGATGAGCCCAACTCCAATCTCGATACGGTCGGCGAGGCTGCACTGGCCAGTGCCATCGCACAACTCAAGGCGCAGGGCACCACCGTGATTCTGGTTACGCACCGCTCTTCGGTACTGGCCCAGGCTGACAAGCTGTTGGTACTCAACGACGGTCGTCTGCAGGCGTTCGGCCCGAGTCAGGATGTGCTCAAGGCACTGTCCGGGCAACAGGAACAGCACCGCGAAAAAGCTGCACAAGCACCGGGCGGGCTCAGCATGAGCCGGCAGTATCAGCCCACGACCAGGAATTCGGGTGTATGAGCAGCGCCAGCATGAACACTGAAAACGAAGCGAACATGGAACACGCCTATCTCACTGAGCGTCCGGAACGCGATGCGAAATTTTTCGCGCGCATGGGCTGGATTCTGGCCATCGTCGGCGCTGGCAGTTTCTTCACCTGGGCGGCACTGGCGCCGCTGGATCAGGGCATTCCGGTGCAGGGCACGGTGGTGGTTTCGGGCAAGCGCAAGGCCGTGCAGTCGATGAGCAGCGGCGTGGTCAGCCGGATTCTGGTGCGCGAAGGCGAAATCGTGAAGCAGGGCCAGCCGCTGTTCCGCCTCGACCAGACGCAAGTGGCGGCCGATGTGCAATCGCTGCAGGCGCAATACCGCATGGCCTGGGCCAGCCTTGCGCGCTGGCAGGCCGAGCGCGACAACCTCAAACAAGTGACCTTTCCGCCCGAACTGAGCGACGACCCGGATCCGCGTCTGGCGCTGGTGCTGGAAGGCCAGCGGCAACTGTTCAGCAGCCGCCGCGAAGCGTTCTCGCGTGAGCAGGCGGCACTGCGCGCCAATATCGAAGGCGCCACTGCGCAACTGGCCGGGATGCGCCGCGCGCGCAGCGACCTCAATGCCCAGGCCAGCTCTTTGCAGCAACAATTGAGCAACCTGCAACCGCTGGCCGACAACGGCTACATTCCGCGCAACCGCTTGATGGACTACCAGCGGCAATTGTCGCAAGTGCAACAGCAACTGGCGGAAAACACCGGCGAAAGCGGTCGTGTCGAGCAGGGCATCCTTGAGTCGCGCCTGAAATTGCAACAGCACGGTGAGGAATACCAGAAGGAGGTCCGCACGCAACTGGCCGACGCGCAGTTGAAGAGCGTGACCCTGTCCGAGCAACTGACCTCCGCCGGTTTCGATTTGCAGCACAGCGAGATCCTGGCGACTGCCGATGGCGTAGCGGTCAATCTCGGCGTGCACACTGAAGGCGCCGTGGTGCGTCAGGGCGAAACGCTGCTGGAGATCGTTCCGCAAGGCACCACCCTGGAGGTGGAAGGGCATTTGCCAATCAACCTGATCGACAAGGTCGGCACGCATCTGCCGGTGGACATTCTGTTTACCGCCTTCAACCAGAGCAAAACCCCGCGCGTGCCCGGCGAAGTCAGCCTGATCTCCGCCGACCAGATGGTCGATGAGAAAACCGGCGTGCCGTATTACGTGCTGCGCAGCAGCGTCAGCGATCAGGCGATGGAAAAACTCAACGGCCTGGTGATCAAACCGGGCATGCCAGCGGAAATGTTCGTGCGCACCGGTGAGCGTTCACTCCTCAACTACCTGTTCAAACCGCTGCTCGATCGCGCCGGTTCCGCGTTGACCGAGGAATAAGGATGTTCGGCTGTATGAATAAGCTTTCAATGCTGGCAGCAGTCATGTTGTTGGCCAGTCACTCGGCAGTCGCGGCCATGGGGCCGTTCGAGATCTACGAACAGGCGTTGCGTAACGACCCGGTGTTCCTTGGCGCGATCAAGGAGCGCGATGCCGGCCTGGAAAACCGCGCCATCGGCCGCGCCGGGCTGCTGCCTCGGATCGGCTACACCTACAACAAGGGGCGCAACTCTTCGAAGGCTACGTCGCTTGATGATCGTGCGCGCAACCGCACCGACGAGCGCAACTACAGCAGTTACGGTTCGGCGCTGACCGTGCAACAACCGCTGCTCGATTACGAGGCTTACGCGGCGTATCGCAAGGGTGTCGCCCAGTCGCTGTTCGCCGACGAAGCGTTTCGCGGCAAGAGTCAGGAGCTGTTGGTGCGAGTGCTGGATAACTACACCAAAGCCCTGTTTGCCCAGGATCAGATCGACATCGCCCAGGCGAAGAAGAAGGCCTACGAGCAACAGTTCCAGCAGAACGAACACATGTTCAAGCAGGGCGAGGGCACCCGCACCGATATTCTCGAAGCCGAGTCGCGTTATGAATTGGCGACTGCCGAGGAGATCGAAGCGCGCAACGAGCAGGATGCTGCCTTGCGCGAACTGGGGGCGCTGGTCGGCGTGCCAGCGGTGGACATCGGCGACCTGGCCCCGCTCGGTCAGCAGTTTCAGACCTTCACGCTGCAACCGGCCAGCTTCGACACCTGGCATGAACTGGCGATCAGCAACAACCCGAACCTGGCTTCGCAACGCCAGGCTGTCGAGGTGGCGCGCTATGAAGTCGAGCGCAACCGCGCCGGGCACCTGCCGAAGGTGAGCGCCTACGCCTCGATGCGCGACAACGAGTCGGAGAGCGGCAATACCTATAACCAACGCTACGAAACCAACACCATCGGCCTGGAAGTCAGCGTGCCGCTGTACGCCGGGGGCGGGGTATCGGCTTCGACCCGTCAAGCCAGCCGCACCATGGAACAGGCCGAATACGAACTGGATGGCAAGACCCGCGAGACCTTGATCGAACTGCGCCGACAATTCAGCGCCTGTCTGTCGGGCGTGAACAAATTGCGCGCTTATCAGAAGGCCTTGAAGTCGGCGGAAGCGCTGGTGGTGTCGACCAGACAAAGCATTCTGGGTGGCGAACGGACCAATCTCGACGCATTGAACGCCGAGCAGCAACTGTTCACCACCCGCCGGGATCTGGCCCAGGCGCGTTACGACTACCTGATGGCCTGGACCAAATTGCATTACTACGCCGGGACTTTGAACGAGCAGGATCTGGCCCGGGTGGATGAGGCATTTGTGGTCGCGCAACAGCCCTCACCCTAACCCTCTCCCAGAGGGAGAGGGGACCGATTCGGGGAGATTGAAGAGATACACCGACTTGAACGAGCGCTGCTGAATCCGTAATCGACTGGTTTTTCCAGGTCGAGGATGACTGAAGACAACACAAATCGGCTCCCTCTCCTCGGGGAGAGGGCTGGGGTGAGGGCAGCGACCGAGTTGCCTGCGATAGCTGCATCGACATGAACGACCGCGTCGAACTCAGGTTTTGACATCAACACAAATCGGCTCCCTCTCCCTGGGGAGAGGGCTGGGGTGAGGGGAAACAGGCGACACCGCAGTCAGCCTTGTACAAAAAAACAAAAAACGAGAGTGATCAACATGGACGTACGCATCAAGCCGATCTCGGTCGGCACGCTGTTGCTTGTGATTTCTGCAAACCAGGTTCAGGCCCAATACCTGGAATCCGGCCAGCCCGGCGATCCGGCCAGTTGGCGCAGCGCCGAGTTTCTGCGTGACTGGGGTCTGGAGCGCATGCAGGCCGATCAAGCCTACGCCGCCGGCATCACCGGCAAGGGCGTAAAAATCGGCGCGCTCGATTCCGGTTTCGATGCCGCCCACCCCGAATTCTCCGCCGACCGTTATCACCCGGTAACCGCCAGCGGCAGCTACGTCGATGGCTCAGTGTTCAACGTCGACGGCACGCTCAACCCGAACAACGATTCCCACGGCACCCACGTGGTCGGCACCATGGCCGCGTCGCGTGACGGCAGCGGCATGCATGGCGTGGCGTATAACGCGCAAATCTACGTCGGCAATACCAACAAGAACGACAGTTTCCTCTTCGGCCCCGGCCCTGATCCGCGCTATTTCAAAGCGGTCTACGACAGCCTGGCCGACGCCGGCGTGCGGGCGATCAACAACAGCTGGGGCAGTCAGCCGCCGGATGTCAGCTACCGCACGCTGGCGGATCTGCACGCCGCCTACGCGCAACACTGGAACAAGGGCACATGGCTCGACGCCGCTGCCGATGTGTCGCGGCGCGGTGTGATCAATGTGTTCAGCGCTGGAAACAGTGGCTACCCGAATGCCAGCGTGCGCTCAGCGCTGCCGTACTTTCAGCCCGATCTGGAAGGCCACTGGCTGGCGGTGTCCGGGCTCGATCAGAGCAATCAGCAGAAGTACAACCAGTGCGGCATCGCCAAATACTGGTGCATCACCACACCGGGGGCGAAGATTGACAGCACCATTCCCGGTGGCGGTTACGGGATCAAGTCCGGCACCTCGATGGCCGCACCGCACGCGACCGGTGCCCTGGCGCTGGTGATGGAACGCTATCCGTACATGAACAACCAGCAGGCGCTGGAAGTGCTGCTGACCACCGCCACCCAGCTCGGTGGCTCGGTCACTGACGCACCGAACGAGCGCGTCGGCTGGGGCGTCGCCAACCTCAACCGGGCCATGCGCGGGCCGGGGCAATTGCTCGGCGCGTTCGATGCCAATCTGGAGGCCGGGCAGCGCGATGTCTGGAGCAATGACATCTCCGACAAGGCGCTGATCCAGCGTCAGAGCGAAGACCTCGCCGAGCACAGCGCCTGGCAGCAAACCCTGCAGGATAAAGGCTGGCAGAACGGCGTTGCGGCCGGGGCCAGCCAGCAGGATCAGACCGATTACGCGGTCGGCATGCTCCGCGATGCAGCAGCGGCGAACCGGGTGCATCAGGGCAGCCTGATCAAGTCCGGCGCCGGTCAATTGCTGCTCAGCGGCGCAAACACCTACCGTGGCCCGACCACCGTAAACGGCGGGCTGCTGACCGTGAACGGTTCGCTGACCTCAGCGGTCACCGTCAACGACAGCGGGATCCTCGGCGGCTCCGGACGCATTGCCGGGTTGACCGCCAACCGCGGCGGCCGGGTCGCGCCGGGCAATTCCATCGGCACCTTGAACGTCGCCGGTGATGTGACATTCGCACCGGGCTCGACTTACGCCGTAGAGCTATCGCCAGGCAGCAGCGACCGTATCGTTGCTGGCGGCACGGCAACCGTCAGCGGCGCCAGCGTCAGTCTCGCGCTGGAAGATAGCCCGACACTGCTCAGCAGCGCCGAAGCGCAAAGCCTGCTCGGTCGCCAGTACAACATCCTGCAAGCGGCGGGCGGCGTTCAGGGGCAGTTCGCGGCGGTAGTACCGAACTACCTGTTCATCGGCGGCGCCCTCGATTACGCCGCGAGCGGCATTCAGTTGAACATCGAACGCAACACGACCAGCTTCGCCAGTGTCGGGCAAACGCCCAACCAGCGTTCGGTGGCGGCGGCCGTCGAAGCTTTGGGCGCCGGTAATTCCGTCTACGAAAGTGTGTTGCGTGCACCCACTCAAGCCTCGGCGCAGCAAGCCTTTCAACAGTTGAGCGGCGAAATCTATCCGGCGCTCGGCACGATGCTGATCAATGACAGCCGCCAGTTGCGTGATGCAGTCGGCGAGCGCCTGCACGATGAGTCCGCGACCCGCAGCAACGGCTGGATCAAAGCCCTTGGCGCGTGGGGCAGCACCGATTCGGGCCACGACACCGCAGGCTACCGCACCTCGATCGGCGGCCTGCTGGCCGGTGTCGACGGCGCGCTCGACGAGCAGACCCGAATCGGTCTGGTCACCGGCTACAGCGACAGTTCGCTGAGCATGGGCTCGGGCACGCATTCTTCGGCGAAAGTCGACAGCTATCACCTCGGCGCTTACGCCGGCCACGACCTCGGCCCGTGGCGCTTGAGCACCGGCGCGGCGTATAGCTGGCATCGCGGCGATGTGAAGCGCGATCTGCAATACGACGAAGTCAGCGCCAAGCAGAAAGCCAAGCTTGACGCGACCACCACCCAGGTCTTCGGCGAGGCAGCGTATCGCTTGCAACTGCAACCGTTGGCGCTGGAACCGTTCGCCAACCTGACTTACCTGCATCTGGACACCGAAGGCTTCACCGAAAAGGGCGATGCCGCTGCGCTGAAAAGCTCGGGCGATCAGCGCGATGTGGTGCTGAGCACTCTGGGCGTACGGGCGAGCAAAACCTTCAACCTTTCGAACCAGCAAGCGCTGGACGTCAGCGCTCGTCTCGGCTGGCAGCACAGCCTCGGCGATATCGATTCCGAGCAACATGTGCGCTTTGCCAATGGCGGCACGCCGTACGCGGTGGAGAGCTCGGCGCTGGTACGCGATGCGGCGCTGGTCGGCGTGCAGGCCAGTCTGGCGTTGAGCAAGGACGTGCGGGTCAACCTCGATTACAACGGCCAACTGGCCAGCCGCGAGAAGCTGCATGGCGTTGGGCTGAGTTTGAACTGGCAGTTCTGACCGAGCGCTTTCCTGTGGCGAGGGAGCTTGCTCCCGCTGGGGCGCGAAGCGGCCCCCGCCTTGCGTCAGGCAGACCGCGTTGACTGATTTTACGGCTGCTGCGCAGCCGAGCGGGAGCAAGCTCCCTCGCCACAAATAGCGTGCACGGCAGCACAGACAACAGGATTTTTCGCAACATCACTAAGGAAGGTCGTGGATGGATAACAACAATACCCCCGCGCAATCGGGTGGCCGCTTTGCCCTGAAAACCCTGACAGCCGCAATGCTTTGTGCCAGTGCGATGGCGCAGGCAGCGCCTTACGTGGAAAACGGCCGCAATGGCGATCCTTCGAGTTGGCGCAGCAATGAATTCAAGGCTGACTGGGGCCTGGGCGCGATCGGCGCGGATTACGCTTACGCCGCCGGCTACACCGGCAAAGGCGTGAAACTGGGGATCTTCGATCAGCCGGTGTACGCCGCGCATCCGGAGTTCTCCGGTAGCAACAAAGTGGTGACCCTGGTCACCAGCGGTATCCGCGAATACACCGACCCGTACATTCCGGTGAAGGCCGGCGATGCGTTCCTGTATGACGGTTCACCCTCGGTCGGCTCCAACGGCAAACTCGGCGCCCACGGCACTCACGTTGGCGGCATCGCGGCGGGCAGTCGCGACGGCGGGGTGATGCATGGCGTCGCGTTCGGCGCGCAGATCATCAGCGCCGACAACGGCGACCCGGGGCCGGAGGACGGCATCGTTCGCGGCAACGATGGTGCGGTGTACAAGGCCGGTTGGGACGCGCTGATCGCCAGCGGGGCGCGGATCATCAACAACAGCTGGGGCATCGGCATCACCGACCGCTTCGACCTCGGCGGCCGCGATCCGGCGTACCCGCACTTCACCGTCAACGACGCGCAATTGCAATTCAACGAAATCCGCACCTTGCTCGGCACCAAACCGGGCGGCGCCTACGACGGTGCGATTGCCGCCGCACGCAGCGGCATCGTCACCATTTTCGCCGCCGGCAACGACTACAACCTCAACAACCCGGATGCCATCGCCGGTCTCGGCTATTTCGTCCCGGACATCGCGCCGAACTGGATCACCGTCGCCGCGTTGCAGCAGAACCCGGACGCGGCCAGCGCCAACCCCTACGTGATCAGCACGTTCTCCTCGCGTTGCGGCTACACGGCGAGTTACTGCGTCTCGGCGCCGGGCACGAAGATCTACAGCTCGATCATCGAAGGCACCAACGCCGGCAACCTGACCACCAGCTACGCCAACTACAACGGCACGTCGATGGCGGCACCGCACGTCGCCGGTTCCATCGCGGTGCTGATGGAGCGCTTTCCGTACATGAGCGGCGATCAGGTCGCCAGCGTGTTGCGCACTACGGCGACCGACCTCGGCGCGCCGGGCATCGACGCCTTGTACGGTTGGGGCATGATCAATCTGCGCAAAGCCATCGACGGCCCGGCGATGTTCGTGACCGAGCAGGATATTGCCGAGGAATTCCGCGTGCAGGGCGCTTACGGCTCCGGCCAGTTTGTTGCTGACTTGCCGGGCATCGGCGCGATCATCGATCAGGGCAAACCGACCGAGCGGGTCTGTAGCGACATCACTTGCGGCCTCGACACCTGGCGCAACGACATCGGTGGCCACGGCGGTCTGACCAAGCAAGGCATCGGCACCCTGGTGCTGACCGGCAACAACACTTACAGCGGCCCGACCCTGGTCAATCAGGGGCGACTGGCAATCAATGGCTCGCTGCAATCGGCGGTCACGGTGAATGATGGTGGTGTTCTCGGCGGCAACGGCCGCATCGGCGCACTGGCGGTAAATAGCGGCGGTACGGTGGCACCGGGCAATTCCATCGGCACTCTGAATGTGGCCGGTGACGTGACCTTCGCGCCGGGTTCGACCTACGCCGTAGAGCTGTCGCCAACCAGCAGCGACCAGATCGTTGCGAGCGGCAAAGCGGTCGTCGAAGGCGCCACGGTGAGCCTGTCACTGGAAAACAGCCCGACCTTGCTCAGCACCGGCGAAGTGCAAAGCCTGCTCGGCACCCGTTACAACATCCTGCAAGCAGCGGGTGGCATTGAAGGGCGCTTCGGTCAGGTCTTGCCGAATTACGCCTTCCTCGGCGGCAACCTCGATTACTCGGCGGGCGGCATTCAACTGGCGGTCGGGCGGAATGAGGCATCGTTTGCCAGCGTCGGCCTGACGCCGAACCAGCGCGCCGTCGGTGCCGCCGCCGAGCGTCTGGGCGCAGGCAATGCGCTGTTCGAAACCCTGTTGCTGTCGCCAAACGCGGCGTCGGCGCAGCAGGCCTTTCAACAGTTGTCGGGTGAAATCCACCCGGCCATTGGCACGCTGCTGATCAACGATAGCCGTTACCTGCGCGAAGCGGTCGGCGAGCGTCTGCGTGAGCGTGATCTGTTCAATGCCGATGCGCCGACGGATGATCGCAGTAACGTCTGGGTCAAGGTCCTCGGATCGTGGGGCGAGAGTGATGGCGGACATGAGAATGCCGATTCCAACAGCTCCATCGGTGGGCTGCTGGCCGGTGTCGACGGTCTGATTGCTGAAGATACCCGTCTCGGTTTCGTCACCGGTTACAGCGACAGTTCGTTGAGCATGGGCAGCGGCACGCATTCCTCCGCGTCGGTCGACAGCTACCACTTGGGCGCGTATCTGGGCCATGAAATCGACGCGTTGCGCCTGACCGTCGGCGGCGCCTACAGCTGGCATCGCATCGATGTGAAACGTGATCTGCAGTTCGGCGACGTCAGCGGCAAACAGAAAACCAAGCGTGACGCGACCACCGCGCAACTGTTCACCGAGGCCGCCTACGATCTGGGCCTGCAACCGATGAACCTCGAGCCGTTTGCCAATCTGTCCTACGTCCACCTCAACACCGACAGTTTCACCGAGAAGGGTGACGCCGCCGCGCTCAAGGGTGGTGAAGACAACCGCGACGTGGTGCTGTCGACCCTCGGCGTGCGTGCCAAGCGCAGCTTTGCCCTGTCGGACCAGCATCAACTGGAGCTGGGCGCGAGCCTCGGCTGGCAGCACAACCTGAGCAGCGTCGATGCCGACAGCCACCTGGCCTTCGCCAACGGCAACAGCGCGTTCACCGTGCAGAGCGTGTCGATGGATCGCGATGCCGCCGTGGTCGGTGTACGTGCCGGTCTGGCGCTCGATCGCGACGTGCGGGTCAACCTCGATTACAACGGCCTGATCGGTTCCAGCGAGAAGGATCACGGCGTTGGTCTGACCCTCGACTGGCAGTTCTGAGGCGTAACCGGCAGCGCTTCACGGGCTGCCGGTTTTTCACGAAAAGGGAGCGCTGCACATGGGACTGTTCGATTACAAAAATGCCGACGGCAAAGGCTTGTACAGCGACGCCATCGCACTGACGCTATATGCCTACACGCCCACGGGCAAACCGTTGCCCGCCACCGCGTGGGCGCCGGTCACTGCGACGGCGCTGGGCTATCAGGCCAAGGTCGGCGCGCAAGGTACGTTTTTCGGTGAAAAGGACGGCTTCACCAGCGCCGAAGCCGAAGTGCTCGGCAAATACGACGCCGCTGGCAAACTGATCGGCCTCGGCATTGCCTTTCGCGGCACCGGCGGGCTGGGTTACAGCGACACTTTCGGCGATCTGAAAAACAATCTGCTGGCAGCGGTCGGGCCATCGGATTATGCGAGCAACTACGCGAAAAACGCCTTCGACAAACTGCTTGAGGCCGTCGCCGCTTTCGCGATTGGCAACGGCATTGCTGCCGGGGACGTGCTGATCAGCGGCCACAGCCTCGGTGGCCTCGGGGTCAACAGCGTCGCCGAGTTGAGCGCGGACAACTGGGGTGGCTTCTACCAGGACGCCAATTACATTGCGTTCGCCTCGCCGACCCAGAGCAGCGTCGGCAGCCAGGTGCTCAATGTCGGTTTCGAGAACGATCCAGTGTTCCGCGTGCTCGACGGCACCACGTTCAGCGCGGCGTCGATGGGCAAGCACGACAAGCCGCACGAATCGACCACCGATAACCTCGTCAACTTCACCGACAACTACGCCTCCACGGCGCAGAACCTGGTGCCGTTCAGCATCGTCAACCCGCTGAACTGGTCGGCGCACAGTTCGCTGGGCTATGCCGATGGCTTGAATCGAGTGATCGATTCGGCGTTCTACAACCTGACCGAGCGAGACTCGACGATCATCGTCGCCAATCTTGAAGAAGCGTCGCGGGGCAAGACCTGGGTCGAGGACCTGGGCCGCAGCGGCGAGCCGCACACCGGCAGCACTTTCATCATTGGCTCGCAGAGCGGCGACTGGCTCAAGGGCGGGGCGGGCAACGATTTTCTGGAAGGGTTGGGCGGCGATGACCGTTTCCGCGATGACGGCGGCTACAACGTGATTTTGGGCGGGCAAGGCCACAACACTTTCGATCTGCAGAAACCGCTGCAGAACTTCAGCTTCGCCAACGACGGCGACGGCACGCTGTACGTGCGCGACGCCTATGGCGGCATCAGCCTGACCCGCGACATCGGCGCGCTGGTCAGCAAGGAGGCCGGTTCATGGTGGGGCAGCAAGGAGCTCACTTGGGGCGTCACCGCCAAGGGCTTGAGCAACGGCAGCGAACTGACCCGGTACAACCATTCGCTCAGCGGTGATGGCTACGGCAATGCGCTGCACGCCACGGCGGACGGCGACTGGCTGTTCGGCCTCGGTGGCGATGACCAACTGATCAGCGACAAGGCGCAGGTGACCTTCGTTGGCGGCACCGGCAACGACGTGATGACGGCGATGGGTGGCAACAACACCTTCCTGTTCAGTGGCGCGTTCGGTTTTGATGCGATCAATGGTTATCAGGGCAGCGACAAATTGCTGTTCATGGGCGTCGAGGGCGCGGGGCAGGGCTATGACTACAAGCAGCATGCCGCGCAGTCCGGCGCCGACACCGTGCTGAAGATTGGCGATTTTGCCGTCACGCTGATTGGCGTGGGCGTGGCTAACCTGTCTGACTCGAGCTTCGTCTTCGCCTGATTCCCAATAGGTGGGCGATCCTGAATTGGAAGCGGTTTTGCTGACGAAACGCATTCAACTGTAGGAGTGAGCCTGCTCGCGATAGCGGT